>NZ_JBSFGK010000071.1:0-40916 GCF_053596495.1 Kitasatospora sp. NPDC001683 | reverse complement strand
GGCCCACCCCCCTCCGGGGGGCGGCGTCCAGTATGTGGCGGGGGGGGGGCTTGCCGCGCCCGACCTCGGTGGCGCTGAAGATCCGGCCCTCGAAGCGGCCGTACAGTCCGGTACGGCCCAGGGTGTGGCGCATCTTCTCGTGGCTGCCGCTGGACGCCACACACGTGGGGAGCCGGATCGCGTCCAGCGCCTCCACCAGCCCGTCCACCGGCGTCAGCCCGGCGTCCACGGCCTCGGCGTGCAGCTCCCGGAAGCGCTTGTCGAACAACGTCGCGGCCTCCTCACCGAGCCGCTCGGCGACCACCGCGTGGTTGGCCGCCTCCGACCGCCCGACGAACCGCTCGATCACCTCGGCCTCGGTCAGCGGCCAGCCGAACTCCTCCCCCAGCTGCACCAGGACGCGGACGGCGATGATCTCGCTGTCCACCAGGACGCCGTCACAGTCGAATATCACCAGCTCTATCGGGTCGATCATCCAGACAGCATAGGGGCGGGCCCGATCCGGTCAGGACCCCGGCGGCGGGAAGTTCGTCGCCGACTGCGGAACGCTGTCCGGCAGGTGCAATGGGTTCGAGCACGGGTAGCTCGCCACGACGGCCTTGGCGTACTTCAACGCGAAGTCGAGGGCCGCCCGGTGAAGCGTCTCCGACCTCGGCCCCTCGGGACCGCCCGTGCTGATCACGACGTGCACGTACGGCCGACCCATGCGCGTGTTCTCCGGGTTGTCGCACCGGAACCCGAGATCCGCGAAGTACGGCCCGCTCCACCCCTGCACGTCCGCACCGAAGTCGAGCCGGCTCTGACCCGGGAGGTTCAGCTGCGAGCCTGCGCCGTCGGTGTAGTGCATGGTGGACTCGTCCATCAACTGCACGTCGACCAGCACCAGGGACTTCTCCGGGTTCTGGTGGAGATTGCACCTCTGATCCTCGATGCCCGGGCGAAGGCGTTCCCCGTGCCCGTTCAGGTAGTGCTCGACGAACGTCCTGGGCAACTCGTCCGTCAGCGGTGCGAGGTCGTCCCGGGTGAGCACCGACCAGCAGGCACTGGTCGACAGCGCCGCCGGCGCGTGAGCCGACCGCCACCACCACCCGAACCCGGCCCCGGCGAGAACCACCCCCGCGACCCCGGCGGCGAGCCACCGCCGCCGGCGCCGCCTGTCCTCAGCCACTGACGGCCCGGCCGAAGCGGTCCGCGGCGTAGGTACCGCCGGTCAGCACGCTCTTGGCGGCCCCTGTGGCCAGCGCCTGGACCCGCTCCTGATTCAACCCCGTTCCCTGCGCGGCCTGTTCCACCGTCTTCTTGGCGGAAGCGGCAGCCGCGTTGAAGCCCGCGTCGTCGGCGTTGCTGATCAGACCGGTGGAGATGTCCGCTATCGCCTGGCTGGTCGCCTGCGCCTGCGCCTCCCACATCTCGTGCGCGGCCTGGACCGCCCCCACGATCGCCCAGTCCTTGGACATGCCCTGGAGGCTGCTCTGGAGGTCCTTCCACACGTCCTTGGTGGCCTTGTCGAAGTCGGTGTGCAGAGTGCCCGCGCTGGTCCCCGCCTTGCGCAGCGCCTCCGGGCTCACCTTCACCGTCGGTCCGCCGGGGGCCGCCGTGGCCACCGGGGGCGGCGTCCATCCCGGGGCCGCCGTACCAGCCGCCGCGGCGGCGAGGTCCGGGAACTGCTTCTTCGCCGACTCCGTCAGGTTCCCGGAACTGTCGAAGAGCCACGGATTCATCTTGCGCTCGAAATCCAGATCAGTCACTCGTTCCCGCCCCCAAACCGTGTGGCCCCGGCCGACGAATAGCCCATTCGTTCGACCCCATGGCAGCCTAACCATTGGTCTTTGTTGCGTAAAAAAGTTGAGCGAAATTTGAGCGCGTAGCCGACGCCAAGCCGGAAGGGCCCGGCGGCCTGAGCCGCCGGGCCCCTCTCCACCGATGAGGCGTCAGCTGGCCTGGATCGAGGTGTCGTCGATCACGAAGCTCGTCTGCAGCGAGGAGTCCTCGACGCCGGTGAACTTCAGGGTGACGCTCTGGCCCGCGTAGGCCGAGAGGTCGAAGGTGCGCTGCTGGTAGCCGGTCGCGGCGTCCACGTTGGAGTAGGTCTTCAGCGTGGTGCCGTTCACCGACACGGTCAGCTTGTCGTACGCCGTCGCGCCCGCCTCCGCGGTGTCGATGTGCAGCCAGAAGCTCAGCGTCGCCTTGCAGCCCGCCGGGATCGCCACCGATTGGGACAGCGTGTCGGTGTGGCTGCTGCCGTAGCCGTCCAGGTACGCCTTCCAGCTGCCGCCGTGGGCCGGCTCGGAGGAGCCGTTGTCGATCACACCGCTCGAAGCCGCCCACGGCACCGCCGAGCCCGTCTCGAAGCCCGGGTTGCCCAGCAGCTGCGCCGGGGTGCAGGAACCGCCACCACCGGTGGTGACCGCCCAACCGAAGCTGGTGGTGGCCGACTTGCCGGCGGCGTCGGTGACGGTGACGGTCACGGTGGAGCTGCCGGCGGTGGAGACGGTGCCGGAGATCAGGCCGGTCGAGGAGTTGATCGACAGCCCGGCCGGCAGGCCGCTCGCGGCGTAGGTCAGCGGGGCGGTGCCGCCGGAGGCGTTGATCTGGAGGTTCACCGCCCCGCCGACCGCCGTGGACTGGTCACCGGGGCTGGCCACCGAGACGGCGGCGCCGGCCGGCTTGGTGAGCAGGCAGCCGGGCACGGTGAGGTCGACGGCGCGGCTGGAGTTCAGGCAGGTGGTGAACCAGTAGGTCTCCTCGCCGTAGCTCTGGCCCTTGGTGGCCGTGGTGGTGCCGTCGGCGGCGACCTCGCACGGGTTGTTGAGGGTGCACATCTGGCCGTCGTCGTTGCCGGTGTTGTTGATGCCGACGATCCGCCCGCTCGCGGAGTCGATGATCGGCGAGCCGGAGGTGCCGTGCGTGGTGTTGCAGCCGGAGCTGTAGCGCAGCGAGTCGTGCCAGGTCCACTGGTCCTCGCGCAGGGTGGGCACGAACCCGTTGACGGAGCAGTTCCAGACCTGCTTCCAGTACGAGGACGGGATGTACATCGAGGATCCGTCGACGGGGTGCGCGTCGTTGATCGTCAGCGCGGTGGCGCCGTACTTGGAGGTGATCGAGCCGTAGGTGTCGGTGAGTCGGTAGAGCGCGACGTCGGTGCCGGTCATCGTCGCGTAGATCACCCGGTCGGCCTGGACGGTGCCGAGGCTGTTGCCGGCACCGTCCAGCAGGGTGCCGCTGCGGCTGGCGCTGACGTTCTGGATGACCTGGCCGGCCGAGGGCATGGTGGGCAGGCAGTGTCCGTTGGTGAGCATCATGGCCCGGTCCCCGTCCACCGAGGCGGGGAACCGGACCAGCGAGGCCGAGCAGTCGTCCAGGGCGATGGTCGACGTCAGGTCGGCCGCCTGGACGGCGTGCGCGGGGGCGGCGGCGAAGGCCAGCCCGCCCGCAACGACGGCGGTCGCGCCGGCCACCGCGACAAGTCTCTTGAACATGGCTCTCCTTGTGGGGGATCGCGGAGTGCCCGGCTGGTCGCCGAGGTCCGCGCCCGCACGAAAGTGCCATGGTCACTTCAAGCGGTCAACGGTTCCTGCACAACTCGCCACCGGCTGGCGCATGTTGTGCCATCGAATGACAACCACCTGTCCCGGTATGCCCGTTACGGACTACGGCTGCGGGAATGAGTTCGGGTCCACGTCGTTGGTCTTGGCGTTGCCGTCGGCCACCGGCTGAAGGGTGATCGACCAGGACGTCGAGGTACTGCCGGTCTCGAACGGGAAGTTGTCCTCGAACTTGGTGAACGCACAGCTCTGCGTGAAGGCCTTGGTCGCGGAGTCCCAGTCCGCACCCTCGGAGACGTAGACGTCGTACGTCCCGTCCTCCACGCCCTCGATGCTGGCCTTCTGTCCCTTGGCCACGAACATCGAGTGCACCGTCTTGCCGTTCAGCACGAGCGAGACGACCGCATCCGTCTTGCCGCCGTTGTCGACCTTGAACACGCCCTCGCCGCGCAGCTTGCCCGTGCTGACCATCGTGCCGTTGTCCAGCGAGCGGGACTGCTGCTTGGGCAGCTCGGGGACGGTGAGGCTCGCCGAGTAACCGGCCGCTGCCAGTTTGGTGAGGAGCGCCGACACCGACGCCAGCCCCTGCGAGGCACCCAATTTGGCCTCCGCCGAGCTCAGGGCGCAGACGTCCCTGGCCTTGATGGCGCCACGGACACCCGCGACGTCGTCCTGGAACACGCTCAGCGCGATCGCCAGGTCATGCCTGTCCTCCGTGACCGCGGCCGGGGCGTCCGCGATGTCCAGAGCCCTGTAAGCGCTGTGCGCGGCGGTGCCGAGGGTGCTGAGCACGGCGTCGAAGTCGCTCAGGCTCTTGGCACCGGGGATCTGGGCCAGCGCGCTGTTGACCGGATCGATGTTCTTGCTGAGCACCGGACCGAACGGCACCTCGCTCGGCGTGGCCTTCGAGGAAGGCCCGCCCGCGGACGTGGCCCCGCCCGCCGCCGTACCGCCGGTCGACCCGCCCGAGCAGGCCGCGAGCAGCAGCGCCGAACCGATGGCCAGACCGGTCTTGCCGATGGACTTCATGATCCCACCCCAGTGACGCCCGGCGCACACTGCGTGCACACCCCTGCGACATGGTGCCGACCACGAACCATCCCGGTCAACCCGTTTCGGCCGATCACCCGAAGGGGCCGCCCCGGCCCACCCATCCGGGTCAACTACGATCGGGCCCGTGCTCAGTCTCACCGGACTCCCCCTCCAGATCATCGCCTCGGTCATCGCGATCGTCGTCTTCGCCGCCACCATGTGGTTCTGGCCGAAGTTCGGCGGGAAGGGCTGGAAGTCCTGGCTGGGCCGGATCGGCGCCTTCCTGGCCACCCAGCTCTCGGTGCTGGCCGCCATGGGCCTGATCGCCAACAGCTACTTCGGCTTCTACAGCTCCTGGACCGACCTGCTCGGCACCAGCGGCGGGCTCGGCACGGTGGTCGACCACCAGCCCAACGCCTCCGGCGTGTCCATCACCGGTGAGCAGAAGTTCTACTCGGCCCAGGGCTCGGACCGCGACCGCTCCGGCCTGATCCAGAAGGTCGACGTCAAAGGAGCCGGCAGCGGCCTGAGCACCGAGGCGTACGTCTACCTCCCGCCGCAGTACTTCCAGCCGGGCTACGCCAAGCAGCGCTTCCCGATGGCCGTGGTGCTCACCGGCTACCCGGGCACCCCGGAGAAGCTGATCTCGCTGATGCAGTACCCGGCGTCCACCCTCGACGCCATCGAGCAGAAGAAGCTGCCGCCGACCATCCTGGTGATGACCCGCCCCACCCTGGTCGGCGACCGGGACACCGAGTGCGTCGACGTGCCGAACGGCCCCCAGGTCGAGACCTTCTTCACCAGCGACCTGCCCAAGGCCCTCGCCACCACCTACCGGATCGGCACCGACCCGGCCAACCGGGCCGTGATCGGCAACTCCACCGGCGGCTATTGCGCGCTCAAGTTCGCGCTGCGCAAGCCCGACTCCTACCCGGCGGCGGTCGCGCTCTCCGGCTACTACAGCGCCGCCCACGACCCGACCACCGGCGACCTGTTCGGCGGCGACGACAAGCTCAAGCAGGAGAACGACCTGCTGTGGCGGCTGAAGAACCAGCCGGCCGCCCCGGTCTCGCTGCTGCTGACCACCGCGTACGACGAGAACAACTACGACGAGACCAAGGCCATGGTCGCCGCCTTCAAGGCCCCCACCAAGATGTCCACCATCACCCTGGACACCGCCGGCCACAACTTCCACACCTGGACCCGGGAGATCCCCCCGGCCCTGGAGTGGCTGGGCAAGCACATCACCATGCCGGCCGCCGCGTAGGACCCACCCAGGGCACCGTCCCGGGGAAACGGGGATACGGAGAAAGCGGCGCAGATCACCTGATCCTCCCGAGGAGGCCCCGGTCTTCTGGCCGGGGATGAATCGGGGTTCCGTAGAAGCCGGGACGGCTCTGAGAGCGAAGCTCGGAAGCGAGTTTGACGGTTCGTCTTACTCATGCGGGTTCCATGTGTAAGGCTCGGGCCGTGAGGGTGGCGTACAAGTGCCGGGCATACCCGGCCCCTGAGCAGGCGGCCATGCTGGGCCGCACGTTCGGGTGCGTGCGCCTGGTGTGGAACAAGACCCTCGCGGAACGCCACCGGGCGTACCACGGGACGGCGTGAAGACCTCGTACAAGCAGACCGACGCGGCGCTGACGGCGCCGAAGAAGACGGACGACCTGTCGTTCCTGTCCGAGGTGTCGTCGGTGCCGTTGCAGCAGACACTGCGCCACGTTCTCGAACTTCTTCGCCGGACGGGCGAAGTACCCGCGTTTCAAGTCCCGCACCGCGCGGCAGTCCGCGCACTACACGCGCTCCGCGTTCCGCATGAAAGCGGGTGAGCTGTGGCTGGCCAAGACCAGTGCGCCGCTGGTCTTCGTGTGGTCGTTCGGCGATGTGGACGTGACCGCACTGGACCCGACGATGGTGATCGTCTCCCGCGACCCCGACGGCCGCTGCTACGTGACCTTCGCCCTGGACACCGATGAGAACACCGCTTTGGAACCGCTCGGCCACGCCATCGGCGTGGACCTCGGGCTGAAGGACTTCGCCGTGACCTCGGATGGGGAGCGGATCGCCAACCCCCGGCATCTGGAACGCAAGCTCGCGAACCTCAAGCGGTACCAGCGCAGGATGGCCCGCTGCCAGCGCGGCTCCAACAACCGAACCAAGGCCAAGGCGAAGGTCGCCCGCGCCCACCGCAAGGTCAAGAGCGCCCGCCAGGATTTCCTGCACCGCGCCAGCACCAACCTGGTCCGCAAGGCCGGCGTGATCGCCATAGAAGACCTGAACGTGGCAGGCATGGCCAAGAACCGGAAACTGGCCCGTTCCGTCTCCGACGTCGGCTGGGGCGAGTTCCGCCGACCGCTGGAGTACAAGTGCGAGCGCTACGGCCGACAGCTCGTCGTGATCGACCGCTGGTACCCGTCGTCCAAGACCTGTAGTGGCTGCGGACATCTGCTCGCTGAACTCAGCCTCAGCACCCGGCACTGGACATGCCCTGCCTGCCGCACCCGGCACGACCGGGACAGCAATGCGGCGAAGAACATCCTTGCGGCTGGTCGAGCCGTAGCCCGAGGCGACTCGGGCGATGCCTGCGGAGCTGGTGTAAGACGGCAAGGGGCATCCCTTCCGCTGTCGGCTGTGAAACAGGAAGCATCCCAACCGGTGCGCTCACGCGCAGCGGCTCAGCCGCAAGGCTGAGGGGGCTCCCCCGCCCTCAGGCGGGGGAGGAAGTCAAAGCCTCGTCTCACGGTTCTCTCAGCCGCGCCACGCACCATATGGCGCATGACCACGAGCAGCTACTCCCCGCCAGCCGGCGATCCGTGGCCCGAGGCCGCGAACTACCCGCCGCCGGAGATGCCGCAGCCGGACACCAGCCGGCCGACCCCGGCGCCGCTCTTCCCCGAGCAGCCCCTGCCGCCCGTCGGCCCCAAGGGCCCGGCCTCCTGGTCCGGACGGCTGCGCACCCTCCCGGCCCGCGCCTGGCGCGGCCGGGCGGACGACCCGCGCTGGGTGCGCCCGGCCCTGCTGGCACTGATCGCCGCGACCGTCGTCCTCTACCTGTGGGGCCTGGGCGCCTCCGGATGGGCCAACGCCTTCTACTCGGCCGCCGTCCAGGCCGGCAGCCAGAGCTGGAAGGCCTTCTTCTTCGGTTCCTCCGACGCCGGCAACTTCATCACCGTCGACAAGCCCCCGGCGTCGCTGTGGCCGATGGCGCTGTCGGTGCGGATCTTCGGCCTCTCCTCGTGGTCGATCCTGGCGCCGCAGGCGCTGATGGGCGCCGCCACCGTCGGCGTGCTGTACGCCACGGTGCGCCGCCGCTTCTCCCCGCTCGGCGGCCTGCTGGCCGGCGCCGCGCTGGCGCTCACCCCGGTCGCGACGCTGATGTTCCGCTTCAACAACCCGGACGCGCTGCTGGTGCTGCTGCTCACCGTGGCCGCGTACGGGATGGTGCGGGCCATCGAGACGGCGAGCACCCGGTGGCTGCTGTTCACCGGGGCGGTGTTCGGCTTCGCCTTCCTCACCAAGACCCTGGCGGCGTTCCTGATCCTGCCCGCCTTCGCGGTGATCTACCTGGTCGTGGCCCCCACCGGCTTCTGGCGGCGGCTGCGGCAGACCCTGCTCGCGGGCCTGGCCCTGGTGCTCTCGGCCGGCTGGTGGGTGGCGATCGTCGAGCTGCTGCCCGCCTCGGCCCGCCCGTACGTCGGCGGCTCGCAGGACGACAGCTTCCTGTCCCTGACCTTCGGCTACAACGGCCTCGGCCGGGTCGACGGCAACGAGCGCGGCAGCGTGGGCGGCGGCGGACACCTCCCCGCCGGGCTCGACCTGCCGGCCGGCGCGATGCACAACCGGGGCTGGGGCCAGACCGGCATCACCCGGCTGTTCGGCAGCGACATCGGCGGGCAGATCGCCTGGCTGATGCCGGCCGCGCTGATCCTGCTGGTGGTCGGCCTGTGGGCGACCCGCCGCCACGCCCGTCCGGACACCGCGCGCGCGGCGTTCCTGGTCTGGGGCGGCTGGCTGATCTCCACCGCGCTGATCTTCAGCTTCATGTCCGGGATCTTCCACCAGTACTACACGGTGGCGCTGGCCCCGGCCGTCGCGGCGCTGGTCGGCATGGGCGCGGACGGGCTGTGGCGGGCGCGGCACCGGCTCCCGTACGCGCTGCTGCTGGCGGGCGTGCTCGCGGTGACGGCGGGGTGGGCGTTCGTCCTGCTCGGCCGCAGCTCCGGCTTCCTGCCCTGGCTGCGTTGGGCGGTGCTGGTCGGCGGGCTGGCGGCGGCGGCCGCACTGGTCGCCGGGCAGTACGCCGGAAGGGTCTCCGGCCGGACCGGCGCGCGGATCGCCTCGGTGGCGGGCCTGGTGGGCCTGGCGGCGGCGTTCGGCGGTCCGGCCGCGTACGCGGTGGACACCGTGAGCACCGCGCACAACGGCTCGATCATCACCGCCGGGCCGTCCGTGAAGGGCGCGTTCGGGCCGGGATCGTTCGGGCGCAAGGGCGGCAAGGGCGCGATGGGCAACGGCCGGATGTTCGGCCAGGGCGGCCAGGGCGGTCCGGGCGGCTTCGGCGGCCAGGGCTTCCCCGGCGGCCAGGGCGGTCAGAACGGCCAGGGCTTCCCCGGCGGCTTCCCCGGCGGCCAGGGCACCCACGGCTCCGGCCGGGGCTCCGGCGGCGCCAACACCCCCGGCAGCCACCACGAGCGCGGTGCCGGAGGCGGCAGCAACGGCGCCCCCGGCGCCAACGGCTTCCCCGGCGGCCAGGACCCCGAGGGCACCGGCCCGGGCGGCTTCGCCGGCGGCATGGGCGGCCTGCTCGGCGGCACCAAGGTGAGCGACGAGGCCGCGGCGCTGCTCTCGCAGGACGCCGACCACTACACCTGGGCGGCCGCCACCACCGGTTCGCAGAACGCCGCGAGCTACCAACTCGCCACCGGCAAGCCGGTGATGGCCCTCGGTGGCTTCAACGGCACGGACCCCTCGCTCAGCCTGGACGGCTTCCAGAAGTACGTCCAGGAGGGCAAGGTGCACTGGTTCATCGCCGGCGGCTCGCACCGCGGCTTCGGCGGCGCGGGCGGCGAGGGCGACGAGGGCGGTCAGCAGACCGAGGCCGCCCAGATCGAGGCCTGGGTGACCGGCCACTTCACCGCCAGGACGGTCGGCACCGCCACCTTCTACGACCTGACGGCCCCGAAGTCCTGACGGCCCCGAAGCCCTGACTCCGGAATCCTGATCCGGGAGCTTGATCCCCGCTCCCGGACCGGGCTCCGGAGTCCTCACCCGGGAGTCCACGCTCCGGGAAACCCTGATCCCGGAGACTCGACTCCCCCCGGGGGCGTGCCGCGTTCGCGCGGCGCGCCCCCTGTTCCTCGACTTCCGCACTGCTGCGGCATGGCCTTCCGGTCGGCCTCGGTGACGCCCGCTCAGCCGCCGATCGCGGACATCGGCCGCTCGGGCCGGACGAAGTCGGCGCTGCCGATGGCGTGTCCGGGCCCCTTGCCGGCGACCGAGGCCCGCCAGGCCTCCTCGATCCGGCCGTCGTCCGCGCCGCCGCGCAGCAGGGCGCGCAGGTCGGACTCCTCGGTGGCGAACAGGCAGTTGCGCAGCTGCCCGTCGGCGGTCAGCCGGACCCGGTCGCAGCCGCCGCAGAACGGGCGGGTGACGGAGGCGATGACCCCGATCACCGTGTCCGTCCCGGCGATCCGCCACTCCTCCGCCGGGGCGTTGCCGCTGCGTCCGACCGGCAGGAGGTCGAAGCGCTCGCCCAGCCGGGCCAGGATCTCGTCGGCCGTCACCATCGCGGCCCGGTCCCAACTCCCCTGCGCTTCCAGCGGCATGGACTCGATGAAGCGCATCCGGTAGCCGTGTTCGACGGCGAAGGACGCCAACTCCGGGATCTCGTCCTCGTTCACCCCGCGCACCGGCACGGCGTTGACCTTCACCGGGTCCAGTCCGGCCGCCTTCGCCGCCGCCAGTCCGGCGAACACGTCGCCGATCCGGTCCCGCCGGGTGAGCGCCGCGTACCGGTCCGCGCGCAGCGTGTCCAGGCTGACGTTCACCCGCCCCAGCCCGGCCTCCCGGAGCTGAACGGCCGTACGTGCCAGGCCGATCCCGTTCGTGGTCAGCGACAGCTCCACCCCCAGCCCGGCCAGCCGTCCGACCAGCCCGGGCAACCCCCGGCGCAGCAGCGGCTCCCCGCCGGTGAGCCGCACCGAGCGCACCCCAAGCCGCCGCACCGCGATCCGCACCAGCCGGACCACCTCGTCGTCGTCTAGCACCTCCGCACGGGGCAGCCAGTCCAGGCCCTCCGCCGGCATGCAGTAGGTGCAGCGCAGGTTGCAGCGGTCGGTCAGCGAGACCCGCAGGTCGGTGTGGACCCGACCGAAGCGGTCCACCAGCGGGCGCGGTGCGGTGTTCATCGACCCAGTACAGGGGCAAGCGCGCCGCCGGACCAGCGGCCGAACCGCCGGGGAGCACCCCCGACCTGCGCCTTCGTCCTGTGGATTCGTACAAGTCGCGAACCGCTGCACGACCGGGCCCGGACCGGGCAGGCTGGGCGCATGCAGAACACACCGCCCGCCGTCCCGGCCCTCGTCCTCGCCGCCGGGGGCGGACGCCGGCTCGGCGGGCGGCCCAAGGCGCTGATCCGGTACGCGGGCCGGCCGCTGGTGGAGCACGCGGTGGCCACCGTACGGGCCGGCGGCTGCCCGGACGTCACGGTGGTGCTGGGCGCGGAGCGCGAGCGGGTCCGCTCCACCGCGCACCTGCCGGGCTGCCGGCTGGTGGCCAACCCGGACTGGGCCGAGGGCATGGGCTCCTCGCTGCGGGCCGGGCTGGCCGCGCTGGCGCCGGACGCCCCGGCGGTGCTGGTGATGCTGGTCGACACCCCGGGCGTCACCCCGGCCGCGGTGGCCCGGCTGCTGGCCGCGCACCGGGCCGGCGCCGAACTGGCCGCGGCGGCGTACGGCGGGCGGCGCGGGCACCCGGTGCTGATCGGCGCGCGGCACTTCGCCGAGGCCGCCGAGGGCGCCGCCGGCGACACCGGGGCCCGCGCCCTGCTGGCGGCGCACGCCGCGGAGCTCGTCCTGGTCGAGTGCGCGGACGTCGCCGTCCCGGACGACCTGGACACCCCCGCCGACCTGGCCCGCTGGTCGGCCCGCTGACGTGCTCCGCAGGCCCGCCGCGCATCCTCCCTGCGAAGGGTCCGGCCTCGCCCTCCCCGGTCACCGCCCCCTGATCCGTCCCTGAGGATTGCCCCATTCCGCGCCCAGAGCCGGACGTTTCGGGGAGCATGGGATGCATCCACCCACCCGACACCGACGGACGGAGCCCGCGATGGCAGGACTGCCCGACGACTTCACCGGACACGACCCCGCGCGGCCAGGGCCCGGGGCGGGCGGTGGCGCCCGGGCGATCCGCTGCCCCGCCTGCCGCCGCGAGCACCTGTACGAACCGCCGGCGCTGCCCTGCCCGTGCGGCGCCTCGCTGAAGGTGCCGCTGCTGCGCGGCGGGGTGCCGGTGCAGGTGCGGTTCCGGTCCTGGGAGGACTCCTGGCTGAGCATGCGCTGCCCGCACTGCGGCCGCTCCGACCAGTGGCCGCAGCCCGAGTTCACCTGCAACTGCGGCGCCACCGTCCGGCTCCCGGTGGACCGCACCACCCGGCTGGGCAACGGCACGGCCGGACCGCTCGCCGCCCCCGGCCCGCAGGCCTCCCGCCCGTACCCCGCCCACCCGATGAACACCCCGGTGCCCGCCCCGCCCGCCCCGCCCGCGCCCCCCGGCGGCTCGGCCGGCGGCTCCCGCCCCTTCCGGCACCGCACCCCGTTCCGGCCCCACCCGGTGCGCACCTCGCAGGACGCGGTGTTCACGGCCGCCCGCTACCTGGAGTGGCTGGGCTTCGACGACCTGGAGCTGACCGAGGCCCAGGAACGCGACGGGGTCACCCTGCTGGGCAGCCGGATGGTCGCCCAGGTCGACACCTGGACCGAGCCCGCCGACGTGAAGTCGGTCGAGTGCCTGTGGCTGCAGACCCTGCACGCCGAGGAGATGGCCGCCGCCATGTTCACCCTGGCCGGCTACTCCCACCAGGCCACCGTGCGCGGCGAACAACTGCTGGTCGCCCTGTTCAGCCTGGACCTGGCCGGCGTGCCGCAGCCCGCCAACGGCGCCGCGGAGGCCCTGATGGAGACCGGCTGGACCTCCTGAGACGGGACATTGCCCCCCTAGATCATCTCGTCCGGAAAATCAACAACCTCCGCTCGTGATCTGGTGCACAAGCTCGCCCCCGTGTTGAATTGCCGCCACAGCGCGGGCCTTTCGCCCTGCCGTCGCCATGCGCACGGGTCGTGGCGGCAGGGCCCCAGGGGCAGGTCCGCGCCCTGCTGGATGGCGCACACAAGGAGGTGGCGTTGTCGGAGCACGGATGGAGCCCGAACGGCCCGGACGAACGGGGGCGGGCAGCAGCGGAGGAACCGGGCGACACCGTGTGGCGGCTGCGGTCCCGGGGGTGCTGGCAGGAGGCCGCCGAACTGCTGCGACCCGCCGCCGAACACGATCCGGCCGTCGCCCTCGCACGGGCCGAACTCCTCATCGAACAGTGCCTGTTCACCGCCTCGCAGTGGACCCAGGCGGAACAGGCGTTACGACTCGCCGAAGCCCTGGCGCAGGGCACCGAACAGCGCGCGGCCGCCGCCTGCGCCCGCGGCTTCCTCGCCTACCTCGCCAGCGTGCTCGGCCCGCGCGACCGGCTGGACGAGGCGCAGGCGGCACTCGGCCGCACCTCGGCCCTGCTGCCGCCGGACGCCCCGGGCCGCCCGCTGCTGGACTTCCGGCGCGGACTGGTCGCCGAGAACCTGTTGCGCGACCGCGGCGCCGCCTGGATCGCCTACCGCCGGGCGCACGAGGGCGCCGGCGAGCGCGGGGACGAACTGCTGCGCTCCTACACCTGGCGGCACCTCGCCGCGCTGGCGCTCTCCCGCGGGGACCGCGGCAACGCCCGGGAGGGCTTCGACGCCTCGCTGCGGCTGCGCGAGCAACTCGGCTTCACGGTGGGGGTGGCGCCGGCGCTCGCCGCGCTCGCCGAGGTGTCCGAGCCGCCGGAGGCCGTACGGCTGCGCGCCGAGGCCGCCCGCCTGGTGCACGCCCTGGGCGGGGTGCCGGTCTGGCTCGCGCGCCAGCTGGGCATCTCGCGCACGCCGGGGGGCACCCCGCGCACGCCGGGGCGCGCGCCGGGGGCTCCCCCGGATGGGCGCATCGCCAGCGAGACCGGAGGGACCATCAGCTAAGGTGAGGCTAACCTGTCCGGAGTGAGCAGTGCCCCGGACAGGTCGCCTTGCTGTTCCCCGGGCACCGCCGTGCCCCGGTCCGGCCGGGCCCCGGCGTCCCCGTGGCCGGGCCGCCGGGCGGTCCTCCGGCGGCCCCGGTCGACCCGATGGGGCCCGCCCATGACCGCGAGCAGCACCCGCCCCGGCCCCGCGCCGTGCGCCCCCCGCACCACCCAGGCGCACACCCCGGCCCACGCGCCGGACACCTCCACCCCCTGCGTCCCCTCGTACCACCGGCTGACCGCGCTGACCCCGATCCTGGACGTGCGCTGCGCCCCACCCCGCCGGGGCGGCGGCTGGCTGCCCGTCGCCGACCTCACCACGGACCCGGCCGCGGTGCGCGAGCTGATCGCCCACGACGCCCGACGGGGCCTCGCCCGCTACGGCCGACCGCTGCGCCCGGACGTCGCCGCCGGCTTCGGACTGCACCGCCTGGTCTGGTCGGTCTCACTGCTGTTCACCGTGCCGTGGTTCCTGGAACGGCGCGTGCCGCTGCTCGGCCCCGGCGACGTCTCGCTGCGCCGCGACCCCGCCTCGATCGAGCTGACGGTGCGCCCGGAGGCCTTCGGCTGCCTGCCGGACGACCCGGCGGCCGGCTCGCCCGAGGCCCGTACGGCGCCGGACGGGGCCGCACTGGCGGCCGAACTGCGGTACGCGCTGGGCGAGTTCCTGGCACCCGTGCTGGCCGCCTTCGGGCCTGCGGTGCGCCGCGGACCCCGGGTGCTGTGGGCGATGGCCACCGACGCGGTGGTGGAGGGGCTCTGGTACGCGGGTGGGCTGCTCGGGGAGCAGGAGCGGGCGCGCGCCGAACTGTCCGCGCTGCTGGCAGCCGGGGGCTCGACCTCCGAGCCAGCGCGCACGCCCGGCGCGGGCCAGGGCCCCGCTCCCGCCCCGGCCCCCTTCACCCCGGGCGCCGGTTTCGCGCCCCCGACGCCCGCCCGCACCGGCGCTTCGGGTACGGCCCGGGCCCGGGCCAGCTGTTGCCTCGTCTACACCGTGGAACCCGGGGCAATGTGTGGCGGCTGCCCCCGCGTCACGCGGCGTTGACGGAAATGCGTGCGATTCCAGATTCGAAAAGCCCGCAATTCCGGGAACCTCCCACGCCGAATTCATATGACCATGCGATTTGTGATGGGTCAGAAATCCCTCTCCCCAGCGCATTGACGGCGAATCGGCCATTCGCTCGCCAGGCATCCGCCATGATGGTCCCCGCCCCGCTGCCGGAACGCAGCGGCGGCGCAGGAACGCGACGCAGAAAGCGAGGCTGGTTCCGGCGATGAAATTGTCCGACATACCGCTCGGCTGGGCCGTCACCGGGGTGGCGGGGCTGCTGGTCAGCGCCCTCCTGGTGGCCCTGGCCCGGAGCCGGGGATCCGCCGCCGGCGGGGATTCCTGGGAGCGTTCCGAGGAACGGCGCCGCAACAAGGAGTCCCTGTACGGCGCCGCCTCCTACACGCTGCTGTTCTGCTGCGCCGGGGTCGCGGCCGCGCTCTCCTTCCACGGACTGGTCGGCTTCGGCGTGCAGAACCTCGGCCTCTCCGGCGGCTGGGAGTACCTCGTCCCGTTCGGGCTCGACGGCGCCGCGATGTTCTGCTCGGTGCTCGCCGTCCGCGAGGCCAGCCACGGCGACGCGGCGCTCGGCTCCCGGCTGCTGGTCTGGCTCTTCGCCGGCGCCTCGGCCTGGTTCAACTGGGTGCACGCCCCGCGTGGCTTCGGCCACGCCGGCGCCCCGCAGTTCTTCTCCGGCATGTCGCTGTCCGCCGCGATCCTGTTCGACCGCGCGCTCAAGCAGACCCGCCGGGCCGCACTGCGCGAACAGGGCCTGGTGCCCCGCCCGTTGCCGCAGATCCGCATCGTCCGCTGGCTGCGCGCCCCGCGCGAGACCTACGCGGCCTGGTCGCTGATGCTCCTGGAGGGCGTGCGCAGCCTGGACGAGGCGGTGGACGAGGTCCGCGACGACAAGCGGGAGCGCGCGCTGGAGAAGGAGCGGCGCAAACTGGCCGGGCGCCGCGAGCGGGCCGAGATCCGGGCGATCAACCGCGGCGGCAGCCACTGGCGCGGACGCGGCGGCGGCGCACGGCAGTTGGAGTCGGCCGGCTCGGAGCCCGCGATAGCCGGCTCAGCCGAGGCCGGTCGCGAGGTCGAGGCCGGTGTACGGGGAGCCGGTGCCCGGGAAGCCGGTGCGCGCGAGGTCGAGGCGGCCGAGGGCACCGTCGTCCAGCCGGGCCTGCCGGCCCGTCCGGAGCGGCGCACCATCGACCTCACCGTCGACGAGGACACCGTCACGCTGCCCCGGCTGGACTCGCTGGAGCGCAAACTGAAGGACCTGGAGCAGCAGTTCGGCTGATCCGTTCCGGGCCGGCCCCGGCCCGGAACGGTCAGGCCGCGTTCGACCCGCTGAGCTCGAACCACATCCGCTTGCCGGATCCGCGCGGCTCCACGCCCCAGGAGTCCGCCAGCGCCTCGACCAGCATCAGCCCGCGCCCGGAGGAGGCCTGCTCCCCCGGCGTCCGGCGGGTCGGCCACAGGTCCGACTCGTCCTCCACCTCGACCCGCAGCCGGGCCCGGCCGCCGTCCGAGGCCGGCTCCCGGTAGAGCCGGGCGGTGAACATGGCGTCCCGGTCGGTGTGCCGGATCGCGTTGGTGACCAGTTCGGAGGAGAGCAGCTCGGCGGTGTCGATGAACTCGGCGACGCCCCAGCGGCGCAGCGCGTCGCGCAGTTCGGCGCGGACCTCGGCGATCCGCGCCAGGTCGGCCTGGCCGATCCGGCGGCGCAGCTGCTGGGCGGCGAGCCCGCCCGCCGGGCCGTCCCAGCGCAGGAGCAGCAGCGCTATGTCGTCCTCGCGCTCGCTGGAGTCGGCGGCCTGGGAGGCGATCCGGTCGGCCAGTTCCTCCAACGGGTCGCGGGCCGCCTCGTCGGCGAGCGGCAGCGGGCGGGCCAGGGCGCGGGTCAGCCGTCCGATTCCCTCGTCCAGGTCCATGCCGCGGGCCTCGACCAGGCCGTCGGTGCACAGCAGCACCGTCTCGCCCGGGTCCAGGCTGAACCGGGTGACCCGGTACTCCTGGTCCGGGTCGATGCCCAGCGGCAGCCCGCCGGCCACCGGCACCACGGCGGCGGTGCCGTCCGCGCGGCGCACCACCGGGTCGAGGTGGCCGGCACGGACCGCGTAGACCACGCCGTAGTCCACGTTGACCTCGGCGTAGGTGCAGGTCGCGAAGTGGTCGGTGTCCAGGTCGGCGAGGAAGCGGGAGGCGCGGGCCATCACCGCGGCGGGCGGGTGGCCCTCGGCGGCGTAGGCGCGCAGCGCGATCCGCAGCTGGCCCATGATCCCGGCGGCGTGCACGTCGTGCCCCTGGACGTCGCCGATCACCAGGCCGACGTGCCCGCCGGGCAGCGGCACCACGTCGTACCAGTCGCCGCCGATCTGCAGGCCGGAGCCGGCCGCGAGGTAGCGCACCGCGGTGGTCACGCCGGGGATGGAGGGGACGGTGCGCGGCAGCATCACCCGCTGCAGGCCGGCCGCCAGCTCGTGCTCGGCGTCGTGCAGCCGGGCCCGGGCCAGCGACTGGGCGACCAGCCCGCCCAGGGTGGTCAGCAGGGTGCGCTCGTCGGCGTCCAGTTCGCGCTCGTCGTCGAAGCTGACCACGCAGACGCCGATCGCCCGGCCGCTGGCCACCAGCGGCAGGTAGGCCCAGGAGCCGCGGCCGGTGCGGCTGGTCTGTTCCCAGACGTCGGGGTGACGGTCGCGGAAGTCCTCGCGACTGGAGATGAAGACCGGGACGCGGTGCTTCAGCGCCTCGGCGGCCGGGTGGCCGGCGGGCAGCACGGCGCGGTCCCAGACGGCGAGCGCCTGGGAGCGGTAGCCGGAGGCGCCGAGGATCCTGGCCCGTCCGGCCTCGAAGGAGGCGAGCACCAGGCCGTCCGGCGGCAGTCCGGGCAGCGGCAGCTCGGTGAACACCCGGGCCACGTCACGGACGGTGACCGCTTCGGAGAGGGCGCGCGCGGCCTCCTTGATGAACCGGGAGCGCTCCTCGCGCAGCAGGGCGAGCCGGTCGGCCCGGTCGCGCTTGTGCAGCTCGACGGTGGCGTCCCAGACGAAGCCCACCATCCGGGAGGCGCGGCCGAAGGCGTCCGCGAGCACCCGGCCGCGGAAGCGCACCGCGCGCATCGTCCCGTTCGGCCCGACGGTGCGGTAGTAGGCGCCGCACTGACCCAGCTCGGCCACCGCGCGCTCGACCCGGCGGCGCACCACGGGCGCGTCCTCGGGGTGCAGCAGGGACAGGAAGGAGGCGGCGGTGCGGTCGAAGCGGTCCCGCTCGACGGCGTCCAGGCCGATGATCGCGCAGGCCCGCTGGTCGCCCTCCAGGACGTCGCGGCGGATGTCCCAGTCGAAGGAGCCGATGCCGTTGGCGGCCATCGCGGGCTCCAGCCAGTCCGGCATGGAGTCGGCGGAGGAGGGCGGCAGTCCGCCGGACAGCACCGGCGCCAGCCGCCCGGAGGCGAGCACGGGCGGCGTGCGCACGGAGTTGCGGCGGGTGGCCTGCGCGGGCGGGCGGGCGGCTGGCGGCGACTCCACGGCGGGCGCGCCGGGAGGAAGGGCCGGCCCCGGCGACTCTGGCTCAGTGGGCATGCTGCTCCTGCCGCTGCCGTGGCGGACCGCGCCGACCGTCCGGACGGGCCGCGTGGCGGTGTGATGGGTCGTGCTGGATCGGACGGTGCCGACGGACGGTGGTCAGTCGAGGTTCGGTCTCCCCGCTGCTTCCCGCACGTGGACACACATTCCCACCATCCTGTCCAATGTTCGGCCGAGCGGCAATGCCAACGGGCCGGAAATCTTGTGCCCCACCTTGTGTTCAGGGCTTGCTTCGGGAACGGATCGATCGATGGCGAACGACCCTGCGGGCCTGGGCGGTTGGGTGCGCGGTCGTCGCCGCGGTCGTCGTCGCGGTCAGCGCTGCGGTCCTCGTCGCGGTCATCGTCTCCGTCACGGCGTGGCGAGCTCGAACCAGGTGACCTTGCCGTCGCCGCGCAGCTGCACGCCCCAGGAGTCCGCGAGCGCCTCCACCAGCAACAGGCCTCTGCCGGAGGTCGCGTACTCGGCCTCCGGATCGCGCCGGCGCCCGGGCAGCCGGCTCGCGCCGTCCTGCACCTCGATCCGCAGCCGGCTGTCCGAGCCGAGCACGGCGTCGAAGACCGCGCCCTTGGTGGTGTGCAGCAGCGCGTTGGTGACCAGTTCGGAGGAGAGCAGTTCGGCGGTGTCGGACAGCTCCGGCACCCCCCAGTGGCTCAGCGCCGTGCGCAGCCGGTGCCGCACCGCACCCACCGCCACCAGGTCGGCCGGGTCGAGCGTCAGGTGCAGTCGGCGGTGCAGCGCGCACCCCGGGGCCGGCGCACCCGGCAGGTCCGCCCCGGTGCTGGTACTGGTGCTGGTGCTCGTACCGCTGCCGGCGGCTGGCCCTCGGGCCGGCCCGGACCGGTAGGCGTCGCCCGAACTCGTCCGCTGCCGCGGGAATCGCGACTGACCGTCCATCACCACATTCCCCCGCCCTTGAATCCGGACCCCCGCCTCCGGATCCCCCGCCGGCCGGGTGGCCCCCTCGTTCTGACCACCCATCCTCATGCCCAGTTGACGGCGTTTGCAACAGTGTGCGTCCGATCACGTGGGGTGAAAGGGGCACGGGGAGGTTCACGTGATCCAACTGCCCGCGCCGGACAGGTTTGCGAAGCGCAGAGGCTGTTTTCGAGCCCGCCCCCACCCGATCCCGCGCACGCCCGGCGCCCGTACGGCCCGCGCGCCCGCCCCTGCCACCACCGTGCGCCAGCCCGGTGTCCGCCCCCTCGGCGCCCCGCGCGCCCGCCCCTTTCCGGACCCTCAGCCCCGCCGCCCTCCCGACAAGCCGAACCCCCGTCGAGCGGCAACGCTGGACATGACGCCCCGGTGTGGGTTCAATGACCCGAGATGTTTGAACGCCGTTCTAACATCACCCCGGAAGCCCCGGCCCCGAGCCGACCCCCCTCCCCGGCGACCGTGAGCGAGGAACCGTGCGACTGACCCCCACCGAGCGGGACCGGCTGCTGATCTTCACAGCAGCCGAACTGGCCCGCGCCCGCCGAGCCCGGGGCGTACGCCTCAACATCCCCGAGGCCACCGCCCTGATCGCGGACACCGTCTGCGAGGCCGCCCGCGACGGCCTGCGCCTGGCCGAGGCCATCGAGGCCGGCCGCTCCGTGCTGACCGCCGACGACGTGCTGCCCGGCGTGCCGGACGTGGTCACCGTCATCCAGGTCGAGGCCGTCTTCGACGACGGCACCCGCCTCGCCGTCGTCAACGACCCCTTCAAGGGCGCCGGCTCGCTCGGCGACGAGGCCCCCGGCGGCGCGCTGATCGGCGACGGCGCCGGCTACGACCCGGTCGAGGAGACCCTGCTCATCCCGGTCCACAACACGGCCGCGGTACCGATCTCGGTCACCTCGCACTTCCACTTCTTCGAGGCCAACCCGCGCCTGGCCTTCGACCGCGCCGCCGCCTACGGCACCCACCTGGCCGTCCCGGCCGGCTCCTCGGTGCGCTTCGACCCGGGCGCCACCGTCGAGGTCGGCCTGGTCCCGATCGGCGGCGACCGGGTCGCGATCGGCTTCGCCGGCCTGGTGGACGGCCCCCTGGACGCGCCCGGCGCGAAGGAGGCCGCACTCGAGAAGGCCCGCGCGACCGGCTACCTGACCAGCTTCGACGACGCGGAGGTGCCGTCGTGACTTCGATCTCTCCCCACGACTACATCTCCGTGCACGGCCCGCGCGCCGGCGACCGGATCCGCCTCGGCGACAGCGGACTGATCGTCCGCGTCGAGTCCGACTCCCAGGCGCCCGGCGACGAGTTCCTGGCCGGCTTCGGCAAGACCGCCCGCGACGGCCTGCACCTCAAGCCCGCCGCCGTCCGCGACACCTGCGACGTGGTGATCAGCAACGTCCTGGTCATCGACGCCGTCCAGGGCATCCGCAAGACGTCCATCGGCCTGATCGGCGGCCGGATCGCCTCGATCGGGCGGGCCGGCAACCCGGACACCCTGGACGGCGTGGACGTGGTCGTCGGCACCGGCACCACGATCGTCTCCGGCGAGGGCCTGATCGCCACCGCCGGCGCCATCGACACCCACGTCCACCTGCTCTCGCCGCGGATCATGGAGGCCTCGCTCGCCTCCGGCGTCACCACGATCATCGGCCAGGAGTTCGGCCCGGTCTGGGGCGTCGGCGTCAACTCGCCCTGGGCGCTGCGCCACGCCTTCAACGCCTTCGACGCCTGGCCGGTCAACATCGGCTTCCTGGGCCGCGGTTCGTCCTCCGACGAGGCCCCGCTGATCGAGGCGCTGGCCGAGGGCGGCGCCTCCGGCTTCAAGGTGCACGAGGACATGGGCGCGCACACCCGCGCACTGGACACCGCGCTGCGCGTCGCCGAGGAGTACGACGTCCAAGTCGCCCTGCACACCGACGGGTTGAACGAGTGCCTGTCGGTCGAGGACACCCTCCGGGTCCTCGAGGGCCGGACCATCCACGCCTTCCACATCGAGGGCTGCGGCGGCGGCCACGTCCCCAACGTGCTCAAGATGGCGGGCGTGCCGAACGTCATCGGCTCCTCCACCAACCCCACCCTGCCGTTCGGCCGCGACGCCCTCGGCGAGCACTTCGACATGATCGTCTCCGCGCACGACCTCAAGGTCGACCTGCCCGGCGACGCCGCCATGGCCCGCGACCGCATCCGGGCGGGGACGATGGGCGCCGAGGACGTGCTGCACGACCTCGGGGTCATCGGCATCACCTCCTCCGACGCCCAGGGCATGGGCCGGGCCGGCGAGACCGTGCGCCGCACCTTCGCCATGGCCGGCAAGATGAAGGCCGAACTCGGCCCGCTCGACGGCACCGGCTCCTACGGGACCACCGAGAGCGGCGACGACAACGAGCGGGTGCTGCGCTACATCGCCAAGCTCACCATCAACCCGGCCATCGCCCACGGCCTCGCCCACGAGGTCGGCTCGATCGAGGTCGGCAAGCTCGCCGACATCGTGCTGTGGCGCGCGGACCACTTCGGCGCCAAGCCGCAGCTCGTCCTCAAGTCCGGATTCCCGGCCTACGGCGTGGTCGGCGACCCCAACGCCTCCACCGACCGCTGCGAACCGCTCGTCCTCGGACCCCAGTTCGGCGCCCACGGCGCGACCGCCGCCGACATCTCGGTCGCGTTCGTCGCCCAGGCCGCCGCCGACGCCGCCTACCTCGACCGCCCCGCCGACGGACTGCCCACCCGCCGCCGCCGCGTCGGCGTCCGGGGCACCCGCGGCATCGGGCCGCGCGACATGGTGCGCAACGCCCGGATCGGCCACGTCGACGTCACCGAGACCGGGCTGGTCTCCCTGGACGGCTCGCCGCTGCGCTCCGAACCCGCCGACAGCGTCTCCCTCAGCCGCCTCTACTTCCTCTGATCCCCCCATAGTTGAGGACTCCCACGATGACCACCCCCACGCCCGCCTCCCTCGGCTACCGGATGCCCGCCGAATGGCACCCCCACGACCGCACCTGGATGGCCTTCCCCACCACCAACCCCACCTTCGACGGCCCCGAGCAGCTGCACGCCGCCCGCCAGGCCTGGGCCGCCGTCGCCGACACCGTCGTCCGGTACGAGCCGGTGACGCTGATCGTCAACACCGGCGAGACCGCCGAGGCCCGCAAGTACGTCTCCGAGCAGGTCGAGATCGTCGAACGCCCGCTCAACGACGCCTGGATGCGCGACATCGGCCCGTCCTTCCTGATCGACGGCAAGGGCTCGCTCGCCGCCGCCGACTGGATCTTCAACGGCTGGGGCGCCCAGTCCTGGGCCCGCTGGGACAAGGACCAGCACATCGCCGAGCACATCAGCGAACTGACCGACGTCCAGCGCTTCGCCTCCCGGCTGATCAACGAGGGCGGCGGCATCCACGTCGACGGCGAGGGCACGGTGCTGGTCACCGAGACCGTCCAGCTCGGCGAGGGCCGCAACGCCGACTGGACCAAGGAGCAGGTCGAGGCCGAGCTGCACGCCTTCCTCGGCACCACCAAGGCGATCTGGCTGCCGCGCGGACTCACCCGCGACTACGACGAGTTCGGCACCCGCGGCCACATCGACATCGTCGCCTCCTTCGTCCGCCCCGGCGTCGTCGTCGCCCACGTCCAGCCCGACCCCTCCCACCCCGACCACGCGGTCTGCCAGGAACTGGTCGCCATCCTGCGCGCCTCCACCGACGCCCGGGGCCGGCAGCTGGAGGTCATCGAACTGCCCGCTCCCACCGTCCTGTTCGACGAGGACGGCGAGCCGGTCGACTACTCCTACATCAACCACTACGTCGCCAACGGCGCCGTCGTGCTGTGCGCATTCGACGACCCGCGCGACCAGGAGGCCGCCGACATCCTCGCCGCGGCCTACCCCGGCCGCACCGTCGAACTCGTCGACGCCCGCGAGATCTTCGCCAACGGCGGCGGCATCCACTGCATCACCCAGCAGCAGCCCCGGGCCTGACGTCTTCGGTGACCGGAGTGGGGGCGCCCTCCCCCGCTCCGGTACCGTTCCTTCCTCCCACTCCCCCGTCAGGAAGCAGCCCCCCACCATGGCCGACCCCCGCCCGCGCCGACCGGCGCGCCCCCGCGAGGAGGTCTTCGCCACCGCCCGGGCCGCCATCGCCGAACACGGGCTCGCCAAACTCACCATGGCCGGGCTCGGCAAACAGCTGCAGATGAGCGCCGGACACCTGCTCTACTACTTCGGCAGCAAGGACCAGCTCCTGCTGGAAACCCTCCGCTGGAGCGAGGACCAACTCGGCGCCCGCCGCCGCGAAGCCCTCACCGACCCCACCCTCGACCCCTGGCAACGCCTCGACGCCTACCTGCGCCTCTACCTGCCCGAAGGCCCCGGCGACCCGCGCTGGATCCTCTGGGTCGAGGTCTGGGGCCGCTCCCCCGCCAGCGCCGAACTCCGACAGGGCCAGCAGGAGATCGAAGCCCCCTGGCAGGCCGACCTGGTCGCCCTCATCGAAGCGGGCACCGCCACCGGCCACTTCACCCCCGGCCCCGCCCCCGCCCGCGCCGCCCAACTCCGCGCCCTCCTCGACGGCCTCGCCGTCCCCATCGCCATCGGCCTCCCCGACGCCCACCCCCCCACCGCCCTCACCCACGCCACCTCCGTCGCCACCACCCTCCTCCGCACCTGAACCCCGGCTGCGCGAGAAGTCGGCCCGGCCGACTTCTGGCGCCACCTCCTCACCCACCCGGCCCGCAGCAGCCGGGCCCGGGCCAGGTGCGGACGACAGCAGCGGGATCGCAGCCGTGCGACCGATGCTGGAAGCCGATCACTCGGGGTGAGGAAGCCCGGTGAACGAACAGGGGGTGCGTGAGAAGTCGAGCGGGCCGACTCCTGGCGCAGGCCCTCGTGCTCGGGCCGGCGTCACTCGGTCCAGACGGCGGCGGCGGTGCGGTCGTCGGCGTAGCCCTTGGCGCGGACTTGGACCTGGCGGAGGAAGTCGACGGTGCCCGGCGGGTGGGGGTGGGCCCAGTGGGCGGAGAGGAAGTGGGCGACGGCAGGCTCGTCGGCGATCGGGCGGGACAGGCCGGGGGTGCAGAGCAGCAGGATGTCGCCCGGGGTGGCGGGGACGAGGCGGAAGCGGAACGGGCGCGGGTCCGGCACCGGGGCTTCCGGGACGGGCGGCTGGCCGTCCGGGTGGTGGAGCAGCCGGGCCGCGTAGGCGTCGATCCAGTGGCCGGAGCGCAGCAGGTAGAGCCCGCCGGGGCCGACGCCGAAGGCCGCGCGGTAGCCCGCCGCCGGGTCCAGCGACACCAACAGGCAGTGCAGCGAGGCCGGGGACGGGCTGTCGTCCCCCTCCGCCCGGGGCGCCAGCGCGCGCAGTGGGGCGGCGGCGCCGGTGGCCAGGCGCTGGAGGCCGTAGCGCAGCCGGTCCCGGGCTCCGTCGCGCAGGTCGGCGGCCAGGCCCGCCCGACTGCGCCCGATCGCGGCGGCGAGCTGGCGGCAGGCCTCGCCGGTTGCGGCGGCGACGGCCTGCGCGGTGAGCGACTCGTCCTCGGCGCCGCCCGTGCGGTCGTAGCCCGCGAGGACGGCGAGCAGCAGTGCGTCGGGGCCGTCGCCGAACCTGGTGACCAGCAGGCTGTCCCGGCGCGGCTCGCCCCGATAGCGGGCGGAGTCACCCCGGACGGAGACCGCGCGCAGCACCGTCGCTCCGTACTGGGCGCCCTCCAGCGCGGTGTCCGGTACGACCGTGGCGAGCGAGTCCGGGTCCGCCTCCGGTACGGCCGTCGGCTCGGGCCCGTACGTCGGGGGACGCTCGCCGACGTGCGGGACGGCGGGACCGCTGTCGGTGAGCGGGACGCGGATGGCCAGGCGCGGGTCGGGGATGGGGGCGGCGGCCTCCGGGTCGGGCTGCGGGGCGTGGTCGGGTTCGGGTTCGGGGGTGGGTTCTTTGACCGCTGGGGGTTCGGCGGTGGGGGCGGGGGCTGCTTCGGGGGCGGGTTCCGGTTCCGGTGCCGGTTCTGCCGAAGGTCCGGGCTCGGGGGCGGGCTCGGGGGCGGGCTCGGGGGCGGGCTCGGGGGCGGGCTTCTCCAGGGAGACCGGGGTGGGCGGCACCTCGGGTTCCGGCTCCTCCGGCAGCGGCGTGTCGGCGGGGGCGGACAGCCGATCGGTCTCGGTCGCGTCGCGCTGGCGTCCGATGCCGCCGGTCCCCTCGATCACGCCGATCGCGGTGTCGAACCAGTCGTCGATGCTGTCCCGCGCCGGCACGGGTTCGGCGACGGGCTCCGCGACCGGCTCCTCGACGGGATCCGGCTCCGGCTCCACCTCCGGTTCCGCCGTGCGCTGTTGCCCGATCAGCCCGGCCGCCGTGTCGAACCAGTCGTCGACGCTGCCGTCGCCCGGGTCCGCGTGCGGGGTGTCGGGGAGGGTGCCCGCCGGGCCGTCGTAGACGGTGTCCCACCAGCCGTCGTCGGGCCGGGGCGGCTGTGCGGGTGCGCCCTGCTTGCTCATCTGGCGGCTCCTGGTCGGTCCGTGGTCGCGCCGCCCCCGGCGGGGCCGGACTGGCGTCATTGTCTCCAAGTGCAACGACCCTGTCCGGGTTTCGGCGACAACCGGTCACCGATCGGATCATCCCGGCCACCGCGTTCACCTGGCGCTTCGCCGGTGCCGGGGTGGCGGGGTGGGGCGGCCGCCACCGCCGCGTTCGTTTCCGTTCCGTCCGTGCTTGCCGGATGTGCCCCGAGCAGGGCGTTTCCTGGAGATTGCGGGGTGTTGGCGGTCGAAAATGAGGGCCGATGAGGGGCATCGCTTCACCCGTTCGGCTGATTAAATGTCCGCATGACCGCGTCGGCCCCGAGCTCACCCCGACCGGGGAGGGCCGCATCGGCGGGCCGCCCGGCGGGTGCGCTGTTGGTCCTGCTGCTGGTCACCCTGCTGGCCGCGCTGCCGTGTACGGGCCTGGCGAAGGCGGACGCGTCCGCCCGCCCGGCGCCGGACCCGGTCAGTGCCGTCTCGGTGGTCAGCGCCGCGGAGGCCACCGCCCAGTCCTCGCACGCCCGTGATGCCGCGCGCGATGCCGCCCGGGCGTCCGATCACGGCCACCTCCGGGTCTCGGAGCAGCAGGACCACTGGATCCTGTGCACCGCCGACGGCCAGCCACCGCGCAACAACGGCTGTTCCAGCCACCCGTTCTGCCCGCAGGACGCCCAGCTGCCGAACCCGCCGCCGCATCCGCAGCCCGCCGCGTGGCCACTCGCCTCCCCAGCGCCCGAGGCGCTGCCCCGGGTGATGCCCGCGGGCCTGCTGGACGGCCCGCACCCGGCCCCCGATCTGCACGAACTCCAGGTCCACCGGTCCTGAGCGGAACCCACCGCCGACGCTGCCCGTCGGCGGGTCCGCCCCTCCCCCCACTTCAGCCGACCGTCGCCACCAGCCGTGCGCGGCGGGGACAAGGACAACCATCATGGGTTCCGCCTCCAAGCAGTCCAACAAGCCCGGTGGCAAGGGTGCCGTCGACCGCCGCACCCGGATCGCCGAGCTGCGCGCCGCCGAGCAGCGCCGCGACCGCCGCAACAAGGTCGTCGCCTCGGTGGCCGCCGGTGTGCTGGTGATCGGCGCGATCGCGACCGGCACCTGGTTCGTCATGGACCAGAACCAGAAGAAGAAGGACCGCGAGGCCGCCGCCAACGCGGACATCCCGGGCGTGAAGACCTTCGGCGACCTGAGCCGCAACCACGTCAAGGACAAGGTCAACTACCCGATGACCCCGCCGGTCGGCGGCGACCACAACGCGATCTGGCTGGACTGCATGGGCCACGTATACGACCAGCCGGTCGAGAACGAGCGCGCCGTCCACTCGCTGGAGCACGGCGCCGTCTGGGTGACGTACAACGGCAAGGCCACGCCGGAGGACATCAAGACCCTCTCCGACAAGGTCAAGGCCACCCCGTACTCGCTGATGAGCCCGTACCCGGACGAGCAGGGCACCATCACCCTGAACGCCTGGAGCACCCAGCTGATCGTGGACAGCGCCAGCGACCCGCGGGTCAACCAGTTCTTCAACAAGTACGTCCAGGGCAAGCAGACCCAGGAGCCGGGCGCCTCCTGCACCATGGGGCAGATGTGAGCGCCGACCGGACCCGCCCCGAGGACGCCCTGGAACCGGAAGCGGACCCGCAGGAGGAGGCCACGGCCCGTCCCGGCCGACGGCGGATGTGGTGGCCGGCCGCGCTGGCCGCCGCGGTGGCGCTGGCGCTCGGGCTGCCGGCCGTGGTGGCCGGGGGGACCTCGGCCTCCGGTTCGGCCTCGATCACCATCCCCGCGGACGACTCGCCCGAGGCCGGGTTCGCCCGCGACATGGCGACCCACCACCAGCAGGCGGTGGACCTGTCGTTCATCGTCCGGGACCGCACCGGCGACGAGCCGACCCGCACCCTCGCCTTCGACATCATCAACACCCAGGCCAACCAGCGCGGGATGATGACGGGCTGGCTGGACCAGTGGGGGCTGTCGCAGCACTCGACCGCCAAGCCGATGGCGTGGATGAAGATGGACCACGACTACCAGGCGCACGACGGCTCGCTGATGCCGGGCATGGCCACCAACGCCCAGATGGCGAAGCTGCGCACGCTCAGCGGGCGGGACGCCGAGGTGTACTACCTGCAGCTGATGATCGAGCACCACAAGGGCGGCGTCGAGATGGCCCAGGGCTACGTCGACATGGCGAAGAACGACGTCGAGAAGCGGCTCGCCCAGTCGATGGTGGTCGCGCAGACGTCCGAGCTGGAGCTGATGACCGACATGCTCAAGGAGCGCGGCGCCGCCCCCGGCGTGCCCGCGTCCTGATCCCCGCAGTCCTCCCCTCCGTCCCCCTCGTTCCTCCCGTTCCCCTCGTTCCCCGGCCGGCCGGGGCGCGACGGCGGGTCCCGCGACCCGCCCGTACCGCGCCCCGGCCGGCCGCCGTCCGCACCTCCCTTGGAGCACCCCCGCATGACCACCGACGCGCCCTGGCTGATCGCCGGACTGGGCAACCCCGGCCCCTGGTTCCGGCTGACCCGGCACAACGCGGGTTTCCTGACCGTGGACCGGCTGGCCGAGCGGCACGGCGCCCGGTTCCGCCGGTGCGGGATCGGCAGCGTGGTCGCGGAGATCGAGGTGGACGGCCGGCCGGTGCTGCTGGCCAAGCCGCTGTGGTTCACCATCAACCAGTCCGGCCGCCCGGTGGCCGGACTCATGCGCCGCTACTCGGTGCCGGTCGAGCGTCTGGTGGTCGTCCAGGACGACCTCGACTTCGCCTACGGCACCGGCAAGTTGAAGCGCGGCGGCGGCCCGGGCGGGCACAACGGGGTGCGTTCGGTGGGCGACGTGCTCGGTACCCGGGACTTCGTCCGGCTGCGCTTCGGCATCGGCCGCCCGCCGAAGGGGCAGAGCGTCGGCGACTACGTGCTGAAGAAGTTCTCGGACGAGGAACTGACCGCGATGCCAGGGGTGTTGGAGCGTTGCGCGGACGCCCTGGAGACGCTGGTGCGGCTCGGCCTGAACCGCGCCCAGGACGCCCTGAACGTCAGCGCGTAGCCGTCGTACGGCAGGTCGGTGGCCGTCGCTACGGCAGGTCGGTGGCCGTCGTACGGCACCGCGTGGCCGCCGTACGTCAGCGCGTGGCCGCCGCCGGGCGGGTCCGGGCTGCGGCGGGGCGGGTCAGCGCGACGGCCGCCACCGCGACCGCCGCGAGGGTGACCAGCACCGTCCGCCCACCGGACGCCGCGCCCGCCAGGTGGACACCGAGGACGGACAGCGCCATCCCGAGCGCGGTGCCGAGGCTGCGTGCCATGTTCACCATGCCGCCGCCGACGGCCGAGCACTCCGCCGGGATCGCCCGCATCACCAGGGCGTTGTTGGCCGGCAGCAGCAGGCCCAGCCCGTACCCGGCGACCAGCAGCGGGACCGCCACCGCGGCGGCCGAGACCGGCAGCACCGCGAACGTCAGCAGTCCGGCGGCGGCGAGGCCCGCACCGAAGCGGCACCTGGTGACGTCCGACCAGCCCCGGGGCAGCAGCCCGCCGCCGACCGTCGCGGCGACGGCGAACGCGGCGGGCAGCAGGGTGACCACCAGGCCGGCGGCCGCCGTCGACACGCCCGCGCCGGTCAGCAGCACCGGGCCCAGCACGAGCGGGCAGAACAGCAGCAGGTAGCCGATGAGCGCGACCACCAGCCCGGATCGCACGCCCGGGGTGTTGACCAGCCCGGGCGCCAGGATCGGCCGGGCCGCCCGGCGCTCCTGGCGCACCAGTGCCACGGCGAGGACGGCGGCGGCCAGCAGCAGGACGGCGACCGCCCAGCCGGGCAGCGGCAGGCCGGAGGCCGTGGACAGCGCGAGCAGCAGCGCGGTGGTCGCGCCGGTGAGCAGCAGCATGCCGGGCAGGTCGAAGCGGGGCTCGCGCGGCTGCCGCCCGCTGCTGCGCGGCGTATCGTCGCGCAGCCTCTCGCCGCGCGGTCGTTCGCCGCGCGGCTTCGGGACCGCCGTCGGCGGGCCGGTCCGGGTGCGGGGCAGCAGGTACCGGCCGGCCACGATGCCGAACACGGCGATCGGCACGTTCACCCAGAACACCCACCGCCACGAGGCGTGCTCCACCAGCAGCCCGCCCAGGCTCGGCCCGAGCGCCAGCCCGAGGCCCTGGGCGGCGGCCTGGATGCCGAGCGCGCGGCGCATCGCGTGCTCCGGGACGCCGCGTGCGACCAGGGCCACGCTGTTGGCCTGCATCATCGCGGCGCCGACGGCCTGCACGGCCCGGCAGCCGACCAGGATCCACAGGCTGTCGGCGCACCCGGCACCGAGCGAGGACAGGCCGAAGACGGCGAAACCGCCGATGTACATGGTCTTGCGGCCGACCAGGTCGGACAGCCAGCCGATCGGGGCCAGCAGGGCGACCAGGACGAGCAGGTAGGCGAGGGCGACCCACTCGACGGCGGCGAAGCCCGCGTCGAAGTGGCGACCGAGGGCGGGGAAGACCAGGGCGATGACGCTGGCGTCGAGCTGGCCGAGGAAGGCTCCGAGACAGACGGTGCCGACGGCCAGCCAGTGGGCGTGGCGCCAGCCGGCGATGCCGCGGGGCCGGGGCCGCTCGGTGAGCAGGCGCGCGACAAGGGCGGTGGCGTTCATGGGACAAATATATCGGATGCAGATATGTTCTTTCTACGACTTGCTCGTGCTGCGATACGAAGGAGCCCGCGGTACGGCCACACCGCGGCCGAGGGGCGGACAGCGCCCCGGAACAGCCCCGTACCAGGCGATACGCTGTCCGCCATGCCGTCGTCACCACGCGTTCCCGACTCCGCCACCGAAAGCCCGGACCCGGCGGTCGAACACGCCCGGCGGCTGACCGACACCGTCACCCGGCTGCGCCGCGCCCTGCGCAGCAGCATCCGCACCGACTACCCGTGGGAATCCCTGCCGATGGCGCAGGTCGAACTCCTCCAGACCCTCGCCGCCGCCCCGCTGCGGGTCGGCGAACTCGCCGCCCGGCAGCGGCTCGCCCCCAACACCGTCAGCGGGCTGGTCGGCAAACTGCTGGAAGCCGGGTTCGTCGACCGCCAGGCCGACCCCGGCGACCGGCGCACCGCCCGGATCGCGCTCACCCCGGCCGGACGCCGCCAACTGGACGACTGGCAGCACGCCCACGAACGCCGGATCGCCACCGCCCTGGGCACCCTCGACCCGGCCGACCGCGACGCCGTCGTCCACGCGCTGCCCGCCCTCGACCGGCTCGCCCGCGCCCTGGCCCAGCCGGGCACCCTGCCCGAGGGGCCTGCGGCCGGCTGAAATCGGTGGCTGCCGGAAGGCGGCGGGGACTACCGTCCCCGACATGACCGACATCGAGGTACAGATCGAGCCCTGGACGGACGCCGACCTCGCACTGCTGCGCCGGGTGAACACACCGGACATGAAGACGCACGTCGGCGGGCCGGAGACGGAGGAGCAGTTGCTCGTCCGGCACGGGCGCTACCTGGACTTCGTCCCGTCCGGCCTGGGCTGCATGTACCGGATCGTGCTGCTGCCCGAGGGCGAGGCGGTCGGCACGGTCGGCTACGGCACCCGCACCTGGGCGGGCGAGACCGTGCACGAGATGGGGTGGAACGTGCTGCCCGGGCACCAGGGGAAGGGCATCGCGGTGACCGCCACCCGGGCCGCCGTCGCGGCCGCCCGGCGCGAGGCCCCGCACCGCTACCTGCACGCCTTCCCCTCGGTGGACAACCCCGCCTCCAACGCGGTCTGCGCGAAGGCCGGGTTCACGCTGCTCGGCGAGACGGAGTTCGAGTTCCCGCCCGGGCGGTTCATGCGCAGCAACGACTGGCGGGTGGATCTGCGGGGCTGACGCCCGTCGGAAGGGCCTGTTCGGCGCGTTCAGAAGAGCGTGCCGCTCTCCAGCTCCAACAGCCGGCGCTTGCGGTCCACGCCCGCCGCGAAACCGGTGAGCGAGCCGTTGGCGCCGAGCACCCGGTGGCAGGGGCGCACGATCAGCAGCGGGTTGGCACCCACCGCGCCGCCGACCGCCCGGACCATCCGCGGCGACTGCCCGGCCAGCTCGGCGAGTTGGCCGTAGGTGACGGTCGTGCCGTACGGGACCTCGTCCAGCGCGGCCCAGATCCGGCGGCGGAACTCGGTGCCCTCGGGGGCGAGCGCCAGGTCGAAGGCGGTGCGCTCGCCGGCGAAGTAGGCGGTCAGCTGGGCGACCGGCTCGGCGAGGGCCTCGGGGTCGAACTCCCAGTCGTCGGCGGGCTCGGCCAGCGCGTACTTCTGTCCGGGCGCGGTGACGGTGGCGAGGGCCGCCGCGCCGCCGTCGTCGGGCCGCACACCGCTGAGCAGCAGGCGACCGAAGGGGCTCTCCATGGTGGTGTAGACGGTGGTGCTCATGCCGGGTCGTACTCCGTTCCGGTGCTGGTGCTGATGTCGGGGCTGGTTCCGGTGACCGGGGCGGGGCTCGCGAGGCCGGCCCACAGGCGGTGGACGGCGTAGGAGCGCCACGGGGCCCAGGACTCGGCGGCGCGGGCGGCGGCCTTCGGGTCGCCGGGGGCGCCGAGCCGGATCAGGCCGTGCTTGACGCCGATGTCGCTCGGGAGGAAGACGTCGGGGTCGGCGAGGGCGCGCATCCGCAGGTAGCCGACCGTCCACGGGCCGATGCCGGGCAGGGCCAGCAGCCGGGCGGCGGCCTCCTCCCGGTCCACCCCGCCGTCCAGGCGCACCACGTCCTCGGCCAGCGCCGCGCACAGGCCGGTGAGCGCGCGGCGGCGGGCCGCGGGCATCGCGAAGTCCTCCGGGTCGGCGGTGGCCAGGGCCGCCGCCGTGGGGAAGAGCAGCCGCAGGCCGCCGTTCGGCTCGGGCAGCGCGGTGCCGTACTTCTCGGCGAGCCGGCCCGCCAGGGTGCGGGCGGCGCCGACGGTGATCTGCTGGCCGAGCACGGCGCGGACGGCGAGCTCGTGCGGCTCCACGTGACCGGGCGAGCGCAGGCCGGGGCGCTCGCGGACCAGCGGGCCCAGCACCGGGTCGGCGCCGAGTTGCTCGTCGACGGCGTCGGGGTCGGCGTCCAGGTCGAAGAGGACGCGCAGCCGCTGGACGGCGGTCGGCAGATCGCGCAGGTCGGCGAGCAGCAGGCGGCAGTCGAGCCAGCCGCGGGTGCGCGGGTCCCCCGGGGCGAGGCCGTCGACCTCGGCGATGCCGTGCCCGTACGGGAGCGCGAGGGTGCGCCGGTAGGTGCGCACGCCGGGGCGCGCGCCGGGCACGACCTCCTCCACGCCGGGCACGGCGCGCAGTCCGAGGAAGTCGATCAGGTGGTCGCTGTCGATCGCGCCGCGGTAGGCCAGGCGCAGGGTGAGGCCGCCGGCCGGGGTCGCGGTGCGGCGGCCCGCCACGACCTCGGCGCGCAGGCCGCTGGGGGTGCGGTCGTAGACCTCGCGAACGGTGTCGTTGAACTGGCGGACCGAGGCGAAGCCGGCCGCGAACGCGACGTCGGTCACGGGCAGCTCGGTGGTCTGCAGGAGCAGCCGGGCGGTCTGGGCGCGGCGGGCGCGGGCCAGCGCGATCGGGCCGGCGCCGAGCTCGGTGGTCAGCTGGCGCTGCAGCTGCCGGGCGCTGTAGCCGAGCCGGCCGGCCAGGCCCGCGACTCCCTCGCGGTCCACCACCCCGTCGCCGATCAGACGCATCGCGCGTCCGACCAGGTCGGCGCGGTGGTTCCACTCCGGGGAGCCGGGGACGGAGTCCGGGCGGCAGCGGCGGCAGGCCCGGAAGCCGGCGCCCTGGGCGGCTGCGGCGCTGGGGTAGAAGCGGCAGTTGGCGCGCTTGGGGGTCACGGCGGGGCAGCTCGGTCGGCAGTAGATGCCGGTGGAGGTGACGGCCGTGAAGAACACGCCGTCGAAACGGGCGTCACGGCTGTCCACGGCTCGGTACCGGATGTCGTCGTCGATCACGTTGTCCAGTCTGCGGCACGGGGGAGGACGTCACTGGCGGAAATCGGACATCACCGTTAGGGGCCTCCCCGTCGCCGCTCCGGCTGTGCCGAAGCGGCGACGAAAAACCCCCTGCACGGGAACTGATAGATGTGGCCGCATGAGAAAGGTGGGGATCACTGCCAGGTGCCGACCGGTACCGGCTCGGGGTGGAGCGTGAATCCGGTCGCGGTCCCGACCTGCGCCGAGAGTGCGGTGAGGGCCTGGGCGAAGCCAGCTGCGGTCGCTCCGTCGTGGGCGGTGAGGGTGAGGGTGCGGCGTTCCGAGCAACGGATGCCGTCTGCGATCTTGTAGCCGGGGCGGTAGCCGGTGTGCTCCAGCAGCCAGCCGGCGCTGGCCCGCAGCTGCCCGTCGCTGTCGGTGTGGACCGGGCAGCCGGCAGCCGACCAGCGGGCGGCCTGGGCGGCCGTGACGGGTGGGTTGAGGAAGACCGATCCGGCCTGGCGGGCGTCGGGTCCGTGGGGATCGAGGAGGAGTCCACGGCGGTGACGGTTGGCGAGGACGGCGGTGGCCACCTCGGCGACGGGCGGTCGGGCGCCGACGTGGATGCCGAGTTCGTCGGCGAGCGGCTGGTACGTGATCGGCGCAGCCGGTGAGCGGGTGAGGTGGAACGTCGCGGTGAGGATGGTCCAGCGGCCGGGGTCGTTCTTGAAGCGGCTGTCGCGGTGGCGGAGGCGGCATGCCTGGGCGGGCAGGGTCCGCAGGCGGCCCGTGTCCCAGTCCCAGGCGGTGAGGCGGTCGAGGGTGTCGGAGACCTGCTGGCCGTAGGCTCCGGCGTTCTGGACGGGGGCGGCGCCGACAGTGCCGGGTATGCCGGCCAGGCACTCGATTCCGGCGAGGTGTTCGGCTGCGGCCCACTGGACGAGGTCGGCGAGCGGGTGGCCAGCCTGGACGGTCGCGGCCATCGTGTCGTCGTCCACCCGCTTCACGGTGATGCCCCGGGTGTTCATCACGGCGACGGTGCCCTCGTGGCCGTTGTCGGAGGCGATGACATTGCTGCCGTGGCCGAGGGTGAGGGGTGCGTCCTCCTGCCGGTCGCCGATCGTACGGACCAGTTCGAACCAGTCGTCGGGGTCGGCGACCTGCAGGACGTCGCTGGCCGGGCCGCCGAGCCGCAGGGTGGTGAGGGACGCGAGCGTGCTGCTGGGCACGGGTGGCCCTCCTAGGGTTCGTCGGTGATCGCCTTGAGGGCGAGGGTCCGCAGTGGGGCGAGGCGGGTGCGGTTGTCCTGGTGGTGGTAGACGGCGTTGGTGCAGATGGCCAGGTAGCGGCCGGTGGCCGGGGCGAGGTAGAGGCTGGTCCCGGTGAAGCCGTGGTGGTAGGCGACCCTGCCCTCGTCCGCCAGGATCCAGGCCAGGCCACGGTCGAGGCCCGGCTCGATCTCGGCCTGCGGCCGCATGCTGTAGGCGAGCCAGCGGCCCAGGGGCCCATCGGCGGCGTGTGAGGTCAGCAGGTGGGTGGCGAAGGTGGCGAGGTCGGCCGGGGTGGTGAACACCCCGGCGTGGCCGGCGACTCCGCCGAGCAGGGCGGCGTTGTCGTCGTGCGGCATCCCCCACAGCCGGGGCCCGCCGGACAGTCGCTGCTCGGTCGGGGCGACCTGAGCGGAGCGGGGCACCGGTCCGTAGGTCGTGCTTGTCATGCCGAGGTGCTGCCAGAGCTCGGTCGCCAGCTCGTCCAGGCGCTGGCAGCGGTAGTGGGCCAGGGCCAGGCCGAGGAGGATGAAGCCGCGGTTGATGTAGCGGTGACCGGCTCCGGGGTCGGCGATCAGCGGCTCTCCACAGATCAGGTCGGCCAGCGGCTCGGCGCGGTGCCGGTACTGGTCGAGGCGGGTGTCGGCCCGCAGGCCGGAGGTGTGGGTCAGGACCTGGCGAACCGTCACCTGGCCTCCGGGTGCCTCGGTCGGGATGCCGGTCAGCAGTTCGCGGATCGGGGTGTCCAGGGTGAAGCCATCCATGAGGGAGGTGCCGACCAGCGGCCAGGTGGCCAGGACCTTGGTCAGCGAGGCCACGTCGTACACCGTGCCCGGCCCCGGCCGGGCGTCGCCGCACTCCGGGGCGACGACGCCGGACGCCAGGTAGCCGGGCTCGGTGTCGAAGGTGCCGTGGGCGATGACACCACCAGGCACGGTGCCGTCAGCGGTCATCAGATCCAGGCACTCGCGCAGGTCGGCGAGCGCGTTCGGCTTCCACGGCACGGTGAGGGTCACGGCTACTCCTGGTCGATCGTCAGGTCGGCACCGAGCGCGGCCAACTTCGGCAGCAGGCTGCCGTATCCGCGCCGCAGGTGATACATCCCTCGGATCGTAGAGGTGCCCTCGGCGGCCAGGGCGGCGATCACGAGAGCGGTCACCGCCCGGATGTCTTCCCCGGCCACGTCGGCGCCGGTGAGGGCGGACCGGCCCCGGACGGTGATCACCGAGCCGGTCGCGTTGACGGCGGCGCCGAACGCGGCCAGGGCGGGCAGGTGAGTGTCGCGCTGGGTGTAGATCCGCTCGTTGATGCGGGAGGTGCCCTCGGCCTGGGTGAGGAAGGCGGTCAGCTGCGGCTGCACGTCGGTCGGGAAGCCCGGGTGCGGGCCGGTGGCCATCTGCACCGGCCGCCGCCCGGCCGGGGTGCTGATGGCCGTTCCGCCGTCCAGCGGGTCGAGCTGGATTCCGGCATCGGCGAACACTGACACCAGCCCGTCCGGGAACGCGGCCGGCGGGAAGCCATCCAGATGGACGGTGCCACCGGTGATGGCGGCGGCCAGCGCGAGGGTGGCGGCCTCCAGCCGGTCCGGCGGCACGGTGAACACCCCGCCCCGAATGCGGCCGGTACCAGTGACGTTCAGGACCTTCCTGCCGCGCCACTCGATGCCGACGCCGGCCTGCGAGAGCAGGGCGGCGGTGTGGGTGACCTCGGGTTCCACACTGGGGTTGAGGATCGCGGAGGTGCCCGGAGTCCGGGCGGCCAGCAGCATCGCGGTGACCGTCGCACCCAGGCTCGGCCCCCACGAGCGGGTCTCGGCGTCGGTGATGAACGGCAGCCGTTTGCCGGTGAAGCGGGCCCGCACCCGGCCCCGGTCCACCTCGACCTCGGCCCCGGCGGCTTCCATCGCGGCCAGGTGCCGGTCGATGTAGCGGGCGCAGAAGGCGTCCCCGCCGGGCAGCGGGAAGGTGACCTTGCCGGTGCGGGCCAGCAGGGCGCCGCCCATCACCGCGGTGGTGCGGATGCGCCGTCCGAGGTCGTCCGGGATGACGGGGAAGTAGGAGTCGGCCGGGCGGGTGGCGAACTCGTCGCCGGTCACGGTGGTGCGGGTGCCGGTGCGGTGCAGGATGTCGGCGACGACCAGGGTGTCCAGGATCTCGGGTGCACCGGCCAGGGTGAGCGGGTCGTCGGCGAGGATCGCGGCGGCGTACAGGTGCAGGGCGATGTTCTTGCTGCCCTGGACGGTGGCGGTGCCGGCCAGGCGGCGGCCTCCGGTGATCCGTACGGCCCGCTGGTCGGTCGTCGTGGCGGTGTCGTTGGTGGGCATGGTCACCTTCCCTGGCTTCCGGCCGGGAAGAAACCCCCGACCTGGGTCTTCGGGTAGAGCAGGGTGTGCGCGCCGATCAGGGTGGCGGGCTGGAGCACGGTGCCGGCGGGAACGATCACGCCGTCGCCGATCACCGCGCCGAACTTCGTCTGGCCGGTGGCGATGCGGCGGCCGTCGAGGTGAGCGCAGACCTCTTCGGTGGCCGGTTCGGTGACCGGACCGGAGGTGACCCGCAGGCCGGTGGTGGACACGAACGCACCGATGTTGACGCCGAGGCCGAGCACGGAGTCCCCGACGAAACTGGTGTGCTTCATGAAGACGCCACCGGTCAGCAAGCAGCGGGCGACCTCGGCGCCGAAGCCGATCCGGCAGTCAGGCCCGATGACCGTGTTGTCGCGGACCCGGGCGCCGGCCTCGATCACCGCGCCGGGGCAGACCAGCACCGGGCCGGTGACGAACGCGCCCTCGGCGATGACAGCCCCGGGCGCCACGATCACCTGGCCCCGAACGGTGGCGCCGGGCTCGATGGTTCCGGTGGCCTTCGGCAGCGGGATGTCCAGGTTGCCGGCCAGCAGGTCGGTGATGGCCTTCTTGATGCCGAACACGGTCGGGCAGCGGCTCAGCAGGTGCAGCACCACCGGGTCAGTGATCTGCTCGGCGTCGAAGTAGTACGCGGGGGTGGTGCGGTAGTCGATGCGCTCCAGTTCGGTGTGCAGCGCGGGCGTGTCGGTCAACCGGTGCATGGCTGGTTCTCCTCTCGGGCGAGCGAGTGGAAAAGGGTTGGGGCGTTGTTGCGCCCCTGTGTTGGCGGGTGCGACTCGCGCGGATCAGTCGGCGCGATGCTGCGGGCAGGCGCAGGCGGGCCAGACCTCGATCCGGGCGACGTACTCGTCGGGCGCCGGGTTGGCGGCGATCACACCGGAGTCGTGTCCGGTCATGGCGTCGTGCATCGGGTCCCTCCCATTGCCGGCCACGGGCCGGTGCGCCAGTGGTACTGGACGGGGTGATCAGCAGGTGCTGCACGCCGCCCCGACATCACGCTTCGCTGTCAGTTGTGTGCGGATTGCGAAGTGCCGTCAGCATGGCGTCGAATGGTTACGCATCGATACGGCGTCGCTGCCGTCATGGCCTCGTCGTCGCCGGGAGCTGGTTGGCGTGGCCGACGACGTGGTGCGTCATGGCCACCGTCATGGCTGCCGTCATCTGGCCCGAGAGCCCTCCGGACGGGTTTCCTACGGACCGGCCATGGCTATCGTCAGAGCAGACGAACAGGGACGGAGAGGATTCGCTGTGGCCGAAACTCCCACTCTCTTAAGGGTCTTGACGCTGCAGCGGCACTGGCAGGTCTACGAGACCTTCCGCCTCCGGTTCGAGTCGACGGCGAACTCGGCCGCCGAGCAGGAGAACGACCTTCGGCTTCGTGGTTTGTCGGTCTCCAAACGGCAATTCGAGCGCTGGTACGGCGGCGCGGTGAAGACTCGGCCCTACCCTGACCAGTGCCGAGTGCTGGAGGCGATGTTCGGCGTCAGCGTCGACGTGCTCCTCGCGCCCGCACCCGCCGCTTCCTTGCCGGCGCCTGCGGTCGCCGGCTCGTTCGTCGTCCCGCCGCCACGGCCGGTCCCTGTCCTTCCCCCCTCCGAGCAGGCAGCGGTACTGCCTGCCGGTGGCCCGTCCAACAGCGAGACCCGCTTCGACGCGGGCACCACGGAATTGGAAAGGCAGGTCGCGATGGCGGCTCGTCGTGCACTTCGGTTCACCGCGTTGGCGGAGGGCAGCAGCATCGGCCCGGAGACCCTGGGACAGATCCACGACGAGGTGCGGCGGCTGACCGTCGCCTACCCGAGGCTGGCGCTGCCGACCCTGCTCGGCGACTTGGTCGAGGTCCAGGACCTCACCTTTCGCCTCCTCGAACACGGCCGCGTCAAGCCCCTGCAGGCCCGCGAGCTGTACCTGCTCGCCGGGATCACCTCCGGCATGCTCGCCAAGGCCAGCCACGACCTGGGCAACCCGAGCGCCGCGATGATGCAGGCCCGCACCGCCTTCGTCTGCGCCGACAACGCCGACCACCACGCGATGCGCGCCTGGGTCCGCTCGCTCCAGTCGCTCATTTCCTACTGGGCGGGCCGCCCCGGCGAGGCCGCCGAGTACGCCGCCCTCGGGCAGAGCGCGGCCGGCGACGTCCGCGGCACTACCGGCGTCTGGCTGGCCTGTCTTTCCGCCCGTGCCCACTCCCTCCTCGGTGACGGCGAGGCCACCCGCGCCGCAATCCAGCAGGCCGAGGAGTCCCGTGGGGCTGTCGAACCCGACGACCTCGACGCCTTCGGCGGCATCATGACCTTCCCAGTCCCCCGCCAGCTCTACTACGTCGCCGAGGCCACCGTGCAGCTCGGCGAGGACGCCGCACTCGGCGAGAGCCAGTCCGAGGCCGCCGTCGCCGCCTACCGCGACGCTTTCGAGGACGAGTGGGCCTTCGGCGACGAGGCCGGCGCCCAGACCGACCTCGCCCTCGCCCGCATCGCGCGAGGCGAGATCGAAGGGGCTGCCGAGGCCGTCCGCCCGGTGCTCGACCTCCCCATCGAGCAGCGGAACTTCGGCATCGTCAGCAGCACTCAGCGCGTCCACGCCGCGCTGAGCGCCGATAGCCGTGGCAACGGCATCGTGGGCGTCAACCTGCGGCAGGAGATCGAGGCCTTCACCGCCACCCCGACCTCGGTCCTCGTCCGGTGATCCCGCGGATAGGCTCCGCAGCCATGACCTCAGTCCACCTGGCCGGCCCCCGCCTGGCACTGCGCGAAGTCGAACCCGAGGACACCGACGCCCTCCTCGCCATCTACGGCGATCCCGTGGCCACCCGGCACCTCAGCTTCGAACCCCGCACCCGCGAGCAGGTCCAGGCGATCACCGCCCGCTCCATCGCCTCAGCGAAGACAACCCCTCGCACCGAGTACTGCCTCGCCATCACTCGGCTCGGCGCGCACCAGCTGATCGGCTACGCGCGTCTGGCGACTGAGCCCCAGCAAGCCGCCGCCATCGGGTTCGCCCTCCACCCGGCAGAGTGGGGCAAGGGCCTCGGCACCGAGACGGTCCACCTGCTGTGCGCACTCGGCTTCAATTACCTCGGCCTGCACCGCATCTGGGCGGCTCGCTCACCGCTGAACGAGGCCTCCGAGCGCACTCTGCTCCGAGTCGGCATGACCGAGGACGGTCGGATCCGCGACCACGTCTTCGTCCACGGTGCCTGGCGCGACTCGATCACCTACTCGATTTTGGAGCAGGAGTGGTCGCCGATCGATGGGCTGGAGGCCAGTGGGACGGTCGCTCCTGGAGGGATTCGGATCTGATGGCCCGGGGGCTGGGCCCCTCGCTTGTCCTCCCGTCGCCGCTTCGGCCTTGCCGCGCCAGACCGGTTGGTCCGGGGCGCGGAGCAGTTGGGGCGGTTCGGCCTCGACCTCGGCGAGCAGGCGGGACATGGTGCGGCC
>NZ_JBSFGK010000070.1:0-41855 GCF_053596495.1 Kitasatospora sp. NPDC001683 | reverse complement strand
TCCGCGAGTTCCTCGTGCCGACGGCCCGTACCCCGCCCCGCCCCGGGTGCAGGCCGCCCCGCTCTGCCCGAACGGACCCGCCGACTTCCTACTCCGCTTCCCAGCTCGGCGAGGCGATGCCCCCGTCAGCGACCGGCGGGGAGCGCCACCACGCCGTCATCGAGCAGTCGGCCGAACTCGGCCTGGGTGATGCCGAGCAGGTCGCCGAGCACCTCCTCGGTGTGCTCGCCCAGCAGCGGGGCGGTGGCCGTCCGGCCGTAGGCGCCGCCGAGCCGCAGCGGGGAGCGGGCGGAGACCACCCGGCCGACGCCTGGTTGCTCGACCCAGTCCACCACGGTCGGGTCCTCCGCCGTCCGGTGGGCGGCGACGACCTCCGGCATTCCGCGGTACGGGCCCCACAGGACCCTGGCCCCGTCCAGTTCCTTGGTCACCACGTCCAGCGGCCGGGACTCGAACCACGGCCGGAGGATCGCGGCGATCGTCTCCCGCAGGCGGTAGCGCTCCTTCTCCAGGGAGAGGTCGGCGTTCAGGGCCAGTTCCATCGACCGGAAGGTCTCCGTCGTCGCGGTGACTCCCTGCAGCGCCTGCCACTGGGCCTCGGTCAGCGCCACCACCATGACCCGACCGCCGTCACTGGTGGCGAAGTCGATGCCGAACGAGCCGTACATGTGGTTGCCGTGCCGGGGGCGCTCGGCCTCGCGCTGCTCGGCTTCCGCGAGCCAGCCCAGGTTGGCGACGCCCGCGGTGGCCACATCGGCCAGCGCCAGTTCGATGTACTCGCCCTCGCCGGTGCGGTCCCGGCGGTGCAGGGCCGCCAGGAGGCCGGTCGCGGCTGTCATGCCGGCCAGCAGGTCCCAGGCGGGCAGTACGTGGTTGACCGGGACGGCGCTCGACTCCGGCCCGGTGATGGTCGCCACGCCCACCTCGGCGTTGACCGTGTAGTCGACGGCCGGCCGGCCGTCGGGGTGGCCCTGGATGTGGAGGTGGATCACGTCCGCGCGGCGGGCCGCCAGCGTCTCGTAGGACAGCCGGGCACGGCCCACGCCGTTGTCGACGAAGACGCCGTTGCCCGGGCCCGGGCGGGTGGCCAGGGCCACCACCAGCTCGCGGCCCTGCGGGGAGCGCAGGTCGACGGCGACGGAGCGCTTGTACTTGTTGAGCGCCGTCCAGTACAGGCTGGCGCCGTCGGGTGTCACCGGCCAGCGGTTGTGGTCGGAGCCGCCGCCGATCGGGTCCACCCGGATCACCCGGGCGCCGAGTTGGGCGAGCGCCATGCAGCCCGACGGGCCGGCCACGAAGCTCGCGCACTCCACCACGTCCAGGCCGTCCAGGGGCAGGTCCGGGGCTTCCGGGGCGGTGGCCGCCGGCCCGGTGGGAAGCGGGTTCATCGGTCTGTTCCTTTCGTGACGGAAAGTCCACGCCGGTGGTGCGGGAGGAGCCGTACAGGTGGTGGGTGACGGGCAGTGGGTCTCGGCCGGGTCGGGTCGTGCCGGATCAGACCGCGGCGGGTTCGTCCGTGGCGGCGGCGGCCTCGGTCTTCGCGAGCTCGCGCTGGGCCCACCGCACCGCCGGGGGCACGGTCAGGCCGGTCAGCGCGAGGACGGCGCCGAGGACCCACCAGCCGGGCGTCCCCCAGGTCACACACAGGGCGATCACCAGCGCGGGGCCGATCGTCACGCCCAGGCCGAGGCCCATCCCGAACAGGCCCTGGTACTGGCCCACGGCCTCGGCGGGCGCGAGCGAGAAGGACAGCTCGAACCCGCCCGCCGCGTGCCAGATCTCGCCGACGGTGTGCACGACCACCGCGCCCAGCAGCAAAGCGAGCCCGACCCAGGCGGGCAGCGAGGGCATCAGCGAGATCGCCCCGCAGGAGATCAGGAACGCGAAGCCGGCCCGCCGGAAGGCGACGGCGCCGGCGCGCGGGGTGTCGATGCCCTTGCTCGCGCGCACCTGGAGGCACACCACGATCGCCGTGTTCACCAGCATCACCGCCGAGACCGACCAGCGCGGCGCGGAGGACCGGTCGAGGATCCACAGCGGCACCGCCGCCGTGAGCACCCGGTACTGAACCGCCATCACCCCGTCGAGGACGGTGACCAGCACGTACGGGCGGTCGCGCAGGGCGACCCACCGCGGCCCGGAGCCCGCACGGGTGGGGGCCACCACGGGCAGCCGCATGACCACGGCCGCGCAGGCCAGCGAGCAGACCGCACTGCCACCGATCAGCAGCAGGTACGCCCGCGCCGTACCGACCTGCGCCCCCCAGCCCGCCAGCAGCGCGCCGACCGCGATGCCGACGTTGGTGACCGAGCGCAGGTAGGCGCGGAACTCGGCGGGCCGGTCACCGCCGTACTCCTTGATCAGCGGGCCGCGGGCCGCCGGTCCCGTCGACTGGGCGACGGCGGCCAGCGCGGCGAAGAGGAGGAACAGCCCGAAGCCGTGGGCCAGGCAGAGCCCGCCCATGGCGGCCGTCCACAGCAGCAGGGTCCCCGCGTACACCCCGCGGGCTCCGTGCCGGTCCGCCAGGTGGCCGACCGGCACGCCGGCGGCCAGGGACACCCCGCCGGCCACGCTCAGGCCGATGCCGACCTGGGAGGCGGGCAGGTCCACGACGCGGGTGAAGTACAGCACGCCGGCGGTGAGGTAGACGCCGTAGCCGACCGTGTAGACCAGGGTCGCGAGCGCCAGCAGGCGGCGCGGACCACGGTCAGGCAGCAGGGCCGTCATGCTCCTCCTCCGGTACGACGGTGAACCGGACCGAGTCGCACAGCTCCCGGGCCAGTCGCCGCGCCTGCTCGGCGGTGTCCGCGCCGACCACGACGAGCCCGATCCGGTCGCTGGAGCGGTGCAGCGGGCGGATGGAGTCCCCGGGCTCGGCGTGGAGTTCGGCGTGCAGCACGGCCGGGTGCGCGGCGACCTCGGCCCAGCCCTCGACGGCCACCAGGCGACCCGGGGGCGGGGACAGGTAGCGGACGGCCGCGCCCCTCGTCGCCTCCAGCGGCCCGTGGTTCTGCGGGCGGTCCAGCAGGTCGTCGAAGATGAGCCCGTAGAGCTCCAGGCCGGGTACGGCGTGCCCGAGCATCCGGTGGATCCAGTCGCCGCCGACCCGCCCGTGCACCTCGCCGAGCACCACCCCGCGTTCGCTGAGCCACAGTTCGACGTGGAACGCGCCGGTGCGCAGGCCGAGCGTGGTCAGTGCGGAGGTGACCTGGTGGACGATCTCGCGCTGGTCGTGCTCCGGCAGCGGGGCGGGCAGGACGTGCCCCACCTCGACGAAGTACGGCGGTGGCACCGTCTCCTTCTCGGTGATGCCGAGCACCGTCGGCTTTCCGCCCAGGAACACGCCCTCGACGCTGAACTCGGGGCCGTCGACGAACTCCTCGACCAGGAAGGGCTCGGTGGTGGGCAGGAGCCTCATCGCGGCGGGCAGCTCGGCGATGCCGGAGACCTGGCTCACCCCGATGCTGCCCATCGCGTCACGTGGCTTCACGATCCACGGCCCGGTGCTCTCCCGGAGGAAGGCCTGTGCGTCGGCGAGGTCCGCGCACAGGCGGACGGCCGGCTGGACGAAGCCGGCCGCGCCCAGGGCGGCCCGGCAGGCGTCCTTGGTGCGCGCCTGCCGGATCGCGGCGGGCGGGTTGCCCGGCAGGCCGAGCGCGGCGGCGGTCTCGGCGGAGGTGACCTGGGCCATCTCCTGGAGCGCGTACACGGCGTCGAAGCGCTCGCCCTCGGCGGCCTTGCCCAGCGCCCAGTCGACCGTCGCCTCCGGGCTCGTGAAGTCGACGACCGAGGTCTCGTCGGTGCGGGCGTTCACCTCGGGCGTCGCTGCGATGACGTCGGCGTGGTTCACGGTGTGGATGCGGATACCGCGGGAGGCGGCCTGGTCCAGCGCGTGGAGCGCCATGTCGACGCTGACCGTCATCGCTCTGGCCCCGCCGACCAGCAGCAGTTTCGGCGGGTGTGCTTCGCCTGCCATGTGAGGAGTCCTCCGTTGTTGGGCGTTGGGTGTCGCCGGGTATCGGGCGTCGGGCGTGGGGGTATCGCGGCGCGGGGTCAGGCGTGCTTGTCCTGCAGCGTCTTGAGGAGCGAGCAGAACTCCTCGATCTCGGCCGTGGTCATGTTGGCGCGCAGCATCAGGCGCAGGCCGGCGTTGCCGCGGCCGATGATCGGGAAGAAGATCGGCGAGGCGTAGAAGCCGTTGGCGAAGAGGTCCTGGGCCATGCGGACGGTCTGGTCCTCGGAGCCGATCTTGATGAAGCGGATCGGCAGCCCGTCGTGGCGCTGCGCGGTGTCGACGAGGCTGTCGAAGAGGTCCTCGTTCTCCCGCAACCGGCGCTGCAGCGTGGTGAGTTCGTCGGTCCGGTGCAGCTCGGCGGAGGCCAGGATGGCGCCCAGGCCCGCGGTGTTGATCCGCTGCGACCACATCAGCGGGCCACCGTTGCGCAGCGCGAAGTCACGGCGCTCCTTCGACCGGCCCTTGCGGCCCAGGAAGACCGCGCCGCCCGACGCGCCGAAGCCCTTGTTGAGGGAGGTGATGATGAGCGTGCGGTCGTTGATCTCGCCCATCTCCTCCAGCACCAGGCCCCGCCCGTTGGCCCCGAGGGTGGAGGTGCCGTGCGCCTCGTCGAAGAAGAGGAACAGCCCGTACTGGTCCTGGAGGCGCAGGAGTTCGGTGACGGGTGCCTGACCGCCGGTGCTGTAGACGCCGTCGGCGACGTAGGCGACGAGCGGGTGCTGCTTGCAGAGGCTCTCCAGCGCGTCGATGTCGTTGTGCGCGATGGTCACGACCTCGGTCTCGTCCCCGACGGCGGCCTTCATCGCGTTGAGGCAGAAGTGGGCGTTCTTGTCGAAGACCATCAGCGGCGGCTGGTTGTCGGTGAACAGGCCGGAGGCCAGCAGCGGCAGCGCGCACCACGCGGCCGCGGCGGCGGAGGCGACGGTGACGGCCTCCACGTTGAACAGGTCGGACAGCGCGGCCTCGGCGTCCTCCAGTACGGAGAAGCGCACGCGGCTGCGGGCGGTGGAGGTGTTCAGGGCGCCCACCGACAGGACGGTCTCGGCGGCCGCCCGCACCAGCGCCGGGTGGGCGTCCAGGCCGAGGTAGGAGTACGAGGACATGTTCACGAACTCGTGGCCGCCGGCCCGTGTCCGGTGCTGTCCGGGGCCGAGGCCGTCCACGACGATGTCGAGCAGCCCGGCCTGGCTCATGACGTCCCAGAATGCGGTGCTGATCTGCGCGGACTTCTTGATGTTCTGGTAGACGTGCATGCCGGTGAAACCTCTATTCGACAGGTCTGATTGGCTGGTTGTGAATGCTGTGAGAAGGCAGCCTGAAGTTCGCCTGGCGAATTCGGGAAAGGCTGCGTAAACTCGTCGTCCGGATCGGGTCAAGCAAGGTCGGCGGAGCTTCCGGAGAAATATCCGTAACCGCACCCGGTGACTGCCGGAAAATGGCAGGCAAGGGCGGGGAGGGCGCTTGGTGGCCCGCCCGGAAATGCTTCCGGGATCACGCCCGGCGGGGGCGACCTGGCTGGCGGATCAGCCGGCGCTCGCGCCGCAGGAGGTCGCTGACCTGCAGGAACGGCGGTGACAGCACGTCTCGCGGCAGGCGTCAGGTGATCGCGGCAGCCGGTCGGACGGAATCGGGGACATTCTCATGCTTGCTGACACGGTCATTCACTTCCGGGTTCGCGGAAATCTTGGAGCACATCGGCCTGAGCTTGTGGCATCGGCCTTTGGACGGTGCGGTTGCGTGGCGTAATCCGGTTCGCTGGTATTGGTGAGGGCAGCATGACAGCCGTCCGGGAGGATTTCTGGTTCCCGGCCGTGCTGACCCTGTATCTCGGGTGTCTCTCGGATTGGATTGGAAGGCATCGACCCGCCGGGCCACCTGCCTAAATGAACCTAGCCAGCACGCATGACCACGTCAAGATTCTTTTCCCGGAGTTCACTCAACACTCACCTTGAGTGGTCACCGTGCAATTCCGGCCGGATGCGAAGCAGGCCGGTGTCAAAGCAGGCTGATCCCGAAGCAGGCTGGTCCGGAAGCCGCCGCAGCGGGGCCGGCGGCCTTCTTGTCGCTCAGGGGCGACATCGGCGACCGAGCCGGTCTGACCGCCCTGGCGTTGCCGCTCGCTGTCCCATTCCCTGCCCCCGTTCCGGTAGCGGCGCCGATTCCCCTGTGCGCGGCCGCTCTTGTTGCGGACGATAGCCTGACTCCTGACCGGCCGACCTGTCAATGACCTGTCACGCTGTGTCGAGGCTCACGTCGTCCCGGATCTCGCCGATGGGGCGGGTGATCCTCATCGACGGTGGAGTTCGACCGGCACTTCGATCAACTCGCGGCTCGGTTCGGCGGTTTCGGCGACCAGCTCCACCTTCGGGCCTCACCGCGAGCCGCGTCCACTCAGAAGCCCTGCCCAACAGGGCATCTGACGTCGCGGATGCATCCACCGAGGCGACGTGAACGAGCGTTCACGACCACATTGCGAGCGATGGCAGCGGTACCCGGCCCCATCGAGAACCGCTCGGTCGCCGCCTCTCACTGTGTATCGGCCGCACGGGCGATGACTGCGCGTCACCGTCACCGCCTCGGACGGGTGCCCGTCAGGACGGGGCGGCCGATCGCGGGGTTCTCCTGCCGAAGCGCCGCCGACTCAGGCGGCCGAGCTCCTACCGATGCCGAGCCGCAGCCGCCGGCGGCGGGCGGAGCATGGACGGCGGAAAGCGCCGAAGGGCCCGCACCGGACATCATGTCGCGGTGCGGGCCCCTCACTGCCGGGCGGGTGCCGGAGCAGAAGAACTACAGCGGGCGGATGTTCTCGGCCTGCGGGCCCTTCTGGCCCTGCGTCACGTCGAACTCGACCTTCTGGCCCTCGAGCAGCTCACGGAAGCCATTGGCGTTGATGTTCGAGTAGTGGGCGAAGACGTCCGGGCCGCCACCCTCCTGCTCGATGAAGCCGAAGCCCTTCTCCGAGTTGAACCACTTCACGGTGCCGTTAGCCATCAAAATCTCCTTCATGGGCTGTCCGAAACCCGCACGGCGCGGGTTTCGAGTCGCCGCGATGAGCACCCACCCCGGGGAAAGAGCCGGGAAACAAAAATGCGCCTGCGAAACATCAGCAGGCGCACACAAAGTTCATGGGAACCACTACTGCAACTAATAACGACTGTAGCAGGCCCGGGCCCACAACGGGTGGATGTTTCACCCCGGGTTTCGAAGGAGCCGCGGCCGACTGACGCCGCCCCCCGCTCTCGCGACTGCCAACTCGACTACATGTCAACCGACTTGAGGCGCAGATCGCCCGCCACCAGCCACTGCGCCCTCCGGCGGGTCGGCACAAACCTGCCGGGAATTTCACTCGCCCGGCCCTGACACGAGCGGCGCCGCGCCGCGCCGCGCGGGGCGGCCGGAACGTGCCGTACGACACACGGATTTCGACGCCGCCGCTTTCCACCGCACCGGACGGTTCCGCTGCCGCGTTCTCCGGCGCATACTGACCGGAGATGACGAAATATGGAGCAGTCCGCCGCCCCCTGCCCACCAGCCCCTTCCCGACACGGCCTGAAGCGCCGCGCAAGCACTTCGCCCTCGGTGACCGCGTCACCCACGACAGGTACGGCCTCGGTCGGGTCGTCGGCGTCGAGGAGACCGGCGACGCCGCCGTACTCGTCGACTTCGGATCGCACCAGGAACGCGTCACCCAGCCGTACACCGCCATGTACAGACTGTGACCCCGGAACCGCGTCACGTCATCGGCCCCGACGGCCCTCCGCTGGAGGGCGTCGTCGCCGCTGGTGACGTCGTCACCTGGCCCAGCCTCCGCTTCGACGCGGTTCCGCGCCGGGTCGAGCACTGGATCAACGCCATCGAGATGGGCCGTGCCCGCCCTCGGCACCGACACCGCCGTGCCGGCCGGCAGCCGGGCCTGCCGGGCGGGCCGGGGAGGGGGCGCAGGCCGTCGGGACGACCTCGCCCCCGCCACCGAGGGCCGGGCTAACCGGGCGCACCGGCCCGGGCCACCAGCAGGGTCCACTCCGCGAGCAACACGGTCAGCTCCTCGCGCCCGAGCCGGCCCGGCGAGCTGACCGCCAGCCGCGGCCCGGACCGGACCGTGAACTGCACCGGACCGAGCGCGGGGTTGACCCAGGACTGGAGCAGCCACCCGTCGGGGAGCACCGGCTCCGCGTGCAGGGCGAAGGAGTAGCGGCTCCGGTCCCGCTCCGGACGGCGCCGCAGCAGTTCCTGCCAGCCGGCCAGGGCGAGCCCGGCCGCGTCCTCGACCGCGAGCCCCGCCGCGGCCGGGAACGGCCCGGTCACCGTGACCGCCCGCGCCCCGGCCGTGGGCACCTCGCCCGCCACAGGCACCGCCCCGGCAGCACCGCCACCGGGAAGGCGCAGCACCCGCTCCACCTCCCCCGCGGCTCCCGGGCCGGCCGGACAGCCGACCCACGCCTGGGGCCCGTCCCAGCCGTCCCGCACGGCGACCGTGAACCGCGGGTCGCCGGCCACCGGGGCCAGGCGCTCGCGCAACCGCTGCACCGTCAGCAGTGGGGCCACCGCGTGCAGCACCGCCGACTCAGCCATCTCCGGCGCTCCCCTCCGGCGGCCACCGCCGCAGCCAGATCCGCCCCAGCTGACCCCGCGTCACGAATGAGGCCATCAGCGGGGCGTCCGTCCTCGCCGGCGCCTCCAGCAGCGCCGTGCTCGCCGCCCACGGCTCGCCCCCGGTCCGGGCGATCCCCAACAGGGTGGCGCCGCCGCGCGCGGGGAAGGAGAGCGTCACGTCCCCCACCCCCTCGGCCAGCCCCCGACCGGTGGCCTTCACGGCGGCCTCCAGCAGGGTCCAGGCGGAGAAGAAGAACTCCGGTCCGGCCCCGTCGGCCTGCGGGGGCAGGGCCGGGTAGAGCGAGGCGAGCACCTGGGTGGCGGACGGGATGAGCCGGATCCGCTCCAGGTCCACCCCCAGCGCCCCTTGGTCCGAGATGCCGAGCAGCAGCAGGTCCTCCGAGCGCGACCAGCTCACCTTCAGCTCCGGATGGTCCGGCAGGTAGGGCTTGCCGCCCCTGGTCCGCGCCAGCCGCACCGCTCCCGGGGCCTCCCCCAGCCGCGTGGCCAGCAGCCGCCTGACGGCCAGTCGGGACCGCAGGAAGAGCCGGGCGTCCTCGCCGTTCAGGTAGCCGGCCGCCCGGCGGCGCTCCTCCTCGGTCAGGTCCACCGCGTAGTGCGCCGGCGACAGGGGCTCCGCGTCGGCCGCCAGGTCGGCCAGCCAGGCCTCCACCCCGGCGCCCGGGGCCGTCACGTCGGACGCAGGCCGAAGACCTGCGTGGCCGATCGGGAGGGGTCGCCGGGCCGCAGGTGCAGTTCCCCGCGCTCGGGCAGCAGCACCACGGCGGCGACCGTGCGCTCGCGCCGGATGTCGCCCTCGTCGGGCACGCAGATCGGCGGCCTGGACAGCAGTGCGAAGTGCTCCTCCGGCCCGGCCGCCGGGTCGAGCTCGGAGAGCCCGGCCCGGGCCTCCTTGAGGCGGCGCACCGAGGAGTTGCGGGCGAACACGTTCAGCTCGTCGCCGCGCGCCAGGTCCGGGTCCAGGAAGTGGTTGGTGTGCGCGGTCTCGTGCCCCTCCCGCACCCGCAGCTCGTCACCCAGGACCTCGACGCAGACGGCCCGCTCCCGGTCGCACAGGGTCAGCGAGCGGGAGCTGGCCAGCCGCATCCCGCGCAGCAGCTCCAGCGCCTGCGTCACGCTGCCCGCCGCGTCCAGCAGGTGACGGATCGCCAGGTACGGGGGCAGCCCGGGCCGCCAGTCCCCGCCGAGCACCAGGTTGAGCCCGATCGCCAGCCCGTCGCTGTTCAGCCCGAGGTACCCGAGCAGTCCGGCGAAGGAGAGCACCAGCGAGCGCCGGGCGGACCCGGCCGGCGCCACGTCCAGCACGCTGATCGCGTCGTCCAGGTTGCCGTTCAGGTCCACGGTCTGGGCCAGCACCGGGTGCCCGGTGTACCGACCGCCGGCCCGTGCGTAGGTGGTGCAGTCGCCGGCCGTCGGCACCTTCTGGTAGCCCATGATCTCCCGCCGCAGCTGGAGCAGCCAGGCCTCGGCGGGGCTCAGCCCGGCCCCGGCGGCCAGGCCCTCGACCTCGGCGGCCAGGTCCGGGGCGGCGGCCGCGACCGCCGCCCGGTAGGCGTCGATCCGCGGCCGCAGCCCGTCCAGGGTCAGCGGGGTGGCCGTCAGGTGGTTGAGCCGGGCCAGCCCGTCGTCCAGGAAGGCGCGCAACTCACCGGCCAGCGCCTGCCCGTGCTGCGCCCCCCGCTCGAACGCGGTGCCCGTCAACAGCAGCCGCCCGGTCATGCCCCCTCCTGTCGGACCACCCGCGGGCCGCGGGCCAACTGCTCGCGCACCTCGGGCCATTCCCCGCGCAGCACGCTGTAGAAGACGGCGTTGCGCCGCCGGCCGTCCGGCATCGGGTTGAAGCTGCGCAGCGTGCCCTCCTCGCGGGCGCCGATGTTCAGCAGTCCGCGCCGGGCCTGCTTGTTCAGCTCGTCGGTCTTGAACTCCACCCGCAGGGCGCCCATGGACTCGAAGGCGTGCTGCAGCAGCAGGTACTTGGCCCAGCGGTTGACCCCCCGGCCCTGGAAGTCCAGGCCCAGCCAGGACCAGCCGATCTCCAGGCGCCCGTCCGCCTCGGCCATGTTGCCGAAGCTCATCGACCCGGCCACCCGGCCGGTCCGCTTGTCGGTGATCACGAACACCGCCCGCCGGCACGCCTGGTGGTCCGCCAGGGTGGCGTCGAAGAAGGCCTCGTAGTCCTCCGGGGTCTCGATCCGGGTCACGAAGTACCGCCAGATGTCCGGCGCCAGCGCGATCGCGCGCAGCCCGTCCCGATCGGCGGCGGTCAGCGGGCTCAGCCGCACGAACTCGTTCTCCAGCACCACCGGTGCGTCAACGGCCCAGGTTCCCATGGTCACACCGCCTCGACGGTCGACGGGGCGACGGCCTCGACGACCTCGCGCAGCGTGGTCATCCGGGCCAGGTCGTGCTCGGTGAAGCGGGACAGCTCGGTGCCGGTCTCGTCGCACAGCGAGGTGAGGAAGAGCACCTTGTTGAGCGAGGTCAGGCCGTAGCGGCCGGCCAGGTCGGCGTCCGGGTCGATCTCCTCCGGCTCGACCGGACTGGTCAGCACCAGCACCAGGTTCTCCCGGGCCGCGGTCTCGGTCTCAGCGTGCATGGATACCCTCCTGGGGGTTGGCGAGGTCAGCTGCGTAGGCGGCCCGGATCTGCGGGCGCCGGGGTTTGAACTGCGAGGTGAGCAGGCCGTTCTCGACGGTGAACGGCTCGCGGGCGACGATCGCCCGGGCGATCCGCTCGTCCTTGCCGAGCGCCGCGTTGGCGTCGGCGAGCGCGTCGGCGATCGCGGCCTCGTCGGGCGGGTAGTGCGCGGGGCGGACCACGGCGACCAGCTCGGTCTGCCGCGGGCAGAACAGCACCGCCTCGGTGATGGCGGGCCCGGAGGTCAGCCGCTCCTCGATCGGCCGGACCACGATCTTCTTGCCGTTCTCCAGCACGATCACGTCGTCCGCGCGGCCGAGGATGTAGAGGTAGCCGTCCTCGTCGATCAGGCCGAGGTCGCCGGTGCGGACGATGCCGCCGGGCCGGAAGACCTTCTCGCTGTCGCCGGGGGCGGCGTAGGCGTAGTGGTCGTTGACGGGGTGGTCGCTGCGCACGCTGATCACGCCGTCGGCGTCCAGCAGCACCTCCTTGCCGGGCACCACCCGGCCCACGCTGCCCTCGCGGGAGGCGCCGGGGTGGTTCTTGGCAACGATGCAGGTCTCGTTCAGGCCGTAGCCCTCGAAGATCGGCAGTCCGGCCTCGTTGAAGAAGCGCAGCGTCGCGGGGGCCGCCGGGGCGGAGCCGGTCCACAGGTAGCGGATCCGGTCGCCGAAGAGCTGCGCGGCCTGCTCGCCGACCGGCTTTCCCGAGCGGGCCGCCCGGGCCTCGATGTGCCGCCGGGCGGTCTCGAAGAAGGCCGGCACGCCCATCACCACGGTCGGCCGGGCCCGCCGCAGGGTGGCGAAGGCGGCCTCGTAGGTGGAGACGGTCACGTCGTGGCCGTGCCGCAGCGCGGAGTAGATCCAGTACCGCTGCTGCAGCAGCGACAGCGGCAGGAAGACGAACAGGTCGTCGCCCGCCCGGTGGTGGAACATGTCCTGGACCGCGCGCAGCGAGCTGTCGATCGAAGCGGCCGTGGCGCCCAGGCCCTTGGGCTCGCCGGTGCTGCCGGAGGTGAACTTGACGGTGGTCACCCGGTCGGGCTCCCAGACCACCGGTTCGGGTGCCGAGTCGGCCTTCTCCACCAGCCGGTCCACCTCGGCCAGCGGCAGCGCGTCGGCGGCGTCGGCCGGGCGGTCGGTGAACAGCAGCCGCAGTCCGTACCGGCTGATCAGCTGCTGGTCGGGCTCGAACTTGCCGGGCTCGAAGCCGGCCGTCTCGGCGCCCAGCCAGAGCGCCGCCAGGTCCAGCAGCACCCACTGCGGGCTGTTGGCCGCCAGGATCCCGATACGGTCGCCCGGACCGATCCCCAGCTCGGCCAGCGAGCTCGCCAACCGCCCGGCCCGGCGGTGCAGTTCGACCAGCTCCAGGGTCTCGGTGCCGTCCAGCCTGGCGAACGAGATCCGCCCGCCGGTCGGCGGGTTCGCCGTGATCCGGTTGACGATCACCGCTGCGCCTCCTTCGCCGCCATGGCCGCGTCCACGTGTGCGGCCATCAGTCGCACCGTCTCCAGCGCTGCCAGCTGGCCGAGTTGGATGCCCACGCCGAACCGCTTGCGCACCGCGGTGAGGATCCGCGCGGCGCTGATCGAGTCGCCGCCCAGTGCGTAGAGGTTGTCGTGCGGCCCGACCGCCGGCCGGTGCAGGATCTGCGCCCAGATGCGGGTCAGTTCGGCCTCGGTCGGCCCGGCCTCGCCGTCGTCGGCCATCGGCGCGGCCGCCTGCTCGGCCGGCTCGGCCACCGGCGCCCGGCGGATCAGCTCGCCCCGGTCCACCTTGCCGTTGCGGGTCAGCGGCAGCTCCTCGTGCCACACCACGGCGGCCGGGACCATGTACTCGGGCAGCGCCTCCCGCAGTTCGTGCCGGATCGTCAGGACGTCGGGCCGGTCGGCGGCGGCGGGCACCAGGTGGGCCACCAGCCGGTCGCCGCGGCTGCCCTCCTGGCGGACCACCACGGCCTGCCGCACCGCCGGCAGCGCGGCCAGCCTGGTCTCCACCTCGCCGGCCTCGATCCGGTAGCCGTTGACCTTGATCTGGAAGTCGCTGCGGCCCAGGATCTGGATCTCGCCGCTGGGCAGGTAGCGGCCCAGGTCACCGGTCCGGTAGAGCCGCTCGCCCAGCCGCTCGTCGTAGCCGAACTTCTCGGCGGTGCGCTCCTCGTTGCGCCAGTACCCCTTGGCCACCCCGGTGCCGGCGCCGCAGATCTCGCCGGTCACCCAGTCCGGTGCGTCCTGGCCGTCCGCGTCCAGCACGTAGGCGCGGTTGTTGGTGTTCGGACGGCCGTAGGGGATGGACTCGGAGCCGTCCTCCCACTCCTCGACCGGGTGCAGGATGTTCCAGACCGTGGTCTCGGTCGGTCCGCCGAGCGAGACCACCTCCAGGCCCGGCACCAGTCGGCGCAGCGCCGCCGGCAGCGCCGGCGGCAGCCGGTCCCCGCTCATCATCACCAGCCGCAGGGCCGGCGGCGCCGTGCCCTCGGCCAGCGCCTGGTCGTGCATCAGGCCGACGATGGCGGGCACCGAGTTCCACACCGTCACCCCGCCCGACTCGCACATCCGCAGCCAGTGCGCGGGGTCGACCGCCCGGTCGGCGTCCGGCATCACCAGCGCGGCGCCCGCGGTCAGCGCGCCGAACACGTCCCAGACCGACAGGTCGAAGTTGAAGGCGCTGATCGCGAAGAACCGGTCGTCCTGGTGGATGCCGAACCGGGTGTAGCAGTCGGCCACCACGTTGGCCACGTTGCGGTGGGTGACCATCACGCCCTTGGGCGCGCCGGTGGTGCCGGAGGTGTAGAGCACGTAGGCCAGGTCGTCCGGGTCGGCACCGGCCAGCGGTTCGAGCGGCACCGGCGCACCCGTCGGCGCCGGGTCGGTGGCGTCCAGCCGCAGGACGGCGCGGCCGTCCCGGTCGGCGTCGTCCACGTTGGTCAGCACGCAGCGGACCTCGCCGTCGGCCAGCATGTACCGGCGGCGCTCCTCGGGCAGTGCCGCGTCCACCGGCAGGTAGGCGGCCCCGGCCAGCACCGTGGCCAGGATGCCGATGATCTGCTCCGGCCCGCGCCGCATCACCAGGCCCACCAGCTCGTTGCGCCCGACTCCGTGCGAGCGCAGCCAGGCGGCGGTCAGCGCCGCACGGCGGTGCAGTTCGCCGTAGCTCATCCGGAGCTGGGAGGTGATCAGGGCGGGGTTGTCCGGGCAACTGGTCGCCCGCTCGGTGAAGGCGTCCTGGAGCAGCACCTCGGGCAGCTCCACGGCGGTGTCGTTGGCCGCCCGCCGGCGCCGCAGCTGGTCGCCGGGGAGCAGGTCGAAGCCGGTGCGGGCCCAGCTCCGATCCTCCAGCAGCTGCTCCAGCAGGGACTGGTAGCCCTGGGTCAGGGCCTCCAGCAGGCCGGCCGGGAAGAGCTCGTCCAGCCCGTCGAGCTGGATCACCAGGCCCTGGTGCTGCTCCATCGCGAAGGCGTTCAGCCAGATCTGTGGGGTCTGGCTGACGCTGAACACCTCCGGGCCGAACAGTTCGAACGCCGAGCCGTCCACCTCCTCGGTGTAGCCGATCGCGCTGTTGAAGGTGAACGGCATCCGCGCCTCGGCGCTGCCGCGCCGCCGGCCCAGCTCGCGCAGCACCTCGATGCCGGACTGGTGCCGGTGGTCCAGGTCGGTGCGCAGCCGCCGCTGGAGCGCCTGGGCCCGGGCCGCGAACGGCTTGCTGCGGTCGACCTCGATCTCCACCAGCAGGGTGTCGGAGAACTGGCCGACGGCCTCGGCGATCCGGTGGTGCACCGGCGGGCGGTTGGCCACCGTGGTGGTCACGGTGAACCGCTCGCCGGCGCCCCAGCGGGAGAGCACCTCACCGTAGGCGGCCAGCAGCGCGCCGGACGGGGTGAGCCCCGCTCCCGCGGCCCGGCGCTTGAACGCGGCCCACTGCGCGGCGTCCAGCCGCACCTGGCGCTGGACGAACCGCGGCCGGGTGATCGCGGCCGGGCTCGCCGCCACCGGCAGGTCGGGGTGGGCCGCCAACTGGTCCAGCCGGCCCGACCAGTAGGCCCGGGAGCGGGCCGCGGGCGCCTTGACCGCCGCCGCCGCCAGCGCCGAGACGTAGTCCTCCAGCGGCAGTTCGGCGCCCTCGGCGGCCAACTCGCCCTGGTAGGCCCGCCACCACTCGCGGAAGAACAGGAAGGAGCTGATCCCGTCCATCACCAGGCCGTCGTGGCTGACGTGCAGCACCATCGCCCGGTCGGAGAGCTCGGTCACCTCGACCGCCAGCAGCGGCGCGCGGTCGGCGGGCAGCACCCGGTGCGAGCGCTCCTCGCGCAGCGCGGCCCGGGTCCGCAGCTGCTGCTCGGGGCTCTGCCCGCGCAGGTCGAGCCGCTCGATCAGCACCGGGGCGACCGAGGCCTCCACCACCTGGCGGCCGTCCTCGGTGAACCGGGCCCGCAGCGCGTCGTGCCGGCGGATCACCGCGTTCAGCGCCGCCTCCAGCCGGCCGACGTCCCAGTGCCCCTCGATCTCGTGGTAGACGTGACTGGCGGTGGAGATCTCGAACACGCCGCCGCGGCCCAGCAGGTAGGCGTGCTGCAGCGGGGTGAGCGGGAAGCTGCCGCTCTCGTGCGGGGTGGCCGCGCTCAGGTGCTGGATCAGCTCGGCCTTCAACCGCTTGATGCGGCCGACCAGTTCCGGGTCCATCCGGTCGCGCATGCCCTGCAGGCGCAGGTCCCCGCCGGTCACCGAGACGGACAGGCCCCGCTCCTCGATGTCCTGGACCAGTTCGACGAGTTCGGCGTTCATGCCGCCGCCTCCACGAGCGCCGTGTCCGCCCGCTCGCCGATCAGCCCGGCCAGTGCGGTCAGGTCGTGCTCGCCGAGCAGCTCGTCCACCAGCACGTCCACGTCCAGCGCGGTGAGCAGCTGGTACTGCAGCTGGACCGCCTGCAGCGAGCTGATGCCCAGGTCGATCAGGGTGGCGTCGGCGGCCGGCCGTTCGGCCAGCTGGAGCGCCTCGGTGACCAGGTCGGTGAGCAGGCTCAGGTGCTCGGGCTGGTCGGCGGCCGGGGCGGCCGGGGCGGCCGGGGCGGCCGGGGCGGCCGCGGCGGCGAAGAACACCGCGTCCGCCAGGGTGACCTCGGTGCCCGGCGCCAGCAGCTCGACCGAGGTCGGCCAGTGCGCCGGCTCCGACAGGCCCAGCGCGGCCGACAGCCTGGCGGCGAAGCGCGGCATCACCGGTGCCGCCACCCGGGCCAGCAGCTTCGCGGCCGCCAGCTCCAGCGCCACCGCCGTGCGGGCCTCGGCCCGCCAGCGGGCGTCGTCCGCCGTCAGGCTCTCCAGCTCGGCGAACCGGACCGTGTCACGCACGATGCCGTCCAGTTCGGCGGCGGCCTGGTTGAGCGAGAACCCGGCCTGGCCGAGCGCCCCGGTCACCGCGGTCAGCCGGGCGCCGAGCCGGGCCAGGAACGCGGTCTGCTCCGGGGTCCAGTTGCCGGCGTCCGGCGCCGCGCCGTCGTACTCCTTGCGGACCCGGGCGCCCAGGTCGGTCAGCCAGTGCTCCCAGGTGCCGACCAGGGTCTCGGTCAGCACCCGCTGGTACTCCTCGCGGCGGAAGTCGGTGCGCCGGCCCTCGGGCCGGGTCAGGCTGAGGAAGAACCGCACCGCGTCGACCGTGTCGGCGTTGAGGATCTCCTTGCCCCAGATCGCGTGCCGCCGGCTGGTGGAGAACTTGGCGCCCTCCAGCAGGTAGAACTCGTTGACGTGGTAGTCGATGTCAGGCGTCCAGTCGGGGAACGCTGCCCGGTACAGCGCCGGGTAGAGCACGCCGTGGTAGAAGCTGTTGTCGTAGCCGAAGAAGTGGACGATCTTCCAGTCCGCGCCGGGCTCGGCGGCCCGCCAGTCCTGGTCCAGCCGGCGGCCGAGCGCCTGGATGCCGTGCAGGAAGCCGTAGGACATCTCCGGCCAGACCCAGATCACCTGGTCGGCGCCGGCCTCCTCGGCCGGGCGCACGCCCCAGTCGGCCGGGTGGCTGACCGGGATGTCCAGCTCCGGGCGGGCGAACAGCCGCCGGGCGAGGTCGCGCAGCCGGACCGGGACCCGGCCCAGTCGGTGGTGCGCGGCGATCTCGTCCTCGAACTCGTGCAGCGGCAGCGAGAAGCGGGTCGCGGTGCCGGTCCGCGGCGCTGCCTGCGAGCGGGCCGAGCGCGGCGCGACCAGGTCGACCACCAGGTTGGGCTCGCCGCACTCCTCACAGATGTTGCCGCTGGTCCCGGCGGCGCAGGTCGGGCAGGTGCCCTTGACGTCCACCTCGTAGAGATAGGCGCCGGTCTCACCGTCGAACAGGGCCGGCGCGGCCTTCGGGGCGACCGCGCCGGAGTCGACCAACCGGGTGAAGAACTCCCGGAGCCCGTCCGGGTACTCGGCGTCCGCGTTGGTCACCGTGTACTGGTCCAGCGGGATGTCCATCAGCTCCAGGGTGGCCGCGATCTCCGCGCTGAAGTGCGCGGCGGTCACGGCCGGGGTGTTCCCGTCGCGCTCGGCCGCGCCGACCACGTAGCTCTGGAAGTCGTCGCTGCCGGTCAGGTGCCAGGCGCGGGCGCCGTTCATCCGCTGGAACCGGACGAACGCGTCGGCCCCCAGGTACGGGCCGGAGAGGTGGCCCAGGTGGAGGTCCCCGTTCGGGGTGGGCGGAGTGGAGAAGACGAAGACCGGCCGGTCCCCGAAACCGGTGCCCGCGGGGGCGGTGGCCGCCCGGACCGCGCGCTCGGCGTCGCGCCAGTACTGGGTGACGAACACCAGGTCGTCGGCGCCGGTGTTGTGCAGCACGTGCGTCTCGAAGGGCTCGAACAGGGCCACCGTGCCCGGCACCGCCGGGTGGCGCTCCCCGTCGACCTCGAACTCGCCGCGGCCGGCCACGATCACGAAGAACTCGGTCTCGTCGTGCCGGTGCAGCTCGGAGCTGACGCCCGGAGCCACCCGGCCCCAGCCGGCGCCCGAGCCCTGGCTGCCCGCGATTCCCTCGATGCTGCTCATGTCGATGCCGAAGGCCTCGTGCAGCACGCCCTCGTCGTAGCTGCTCAGTATCATGCGTGACTCCTGGTCGGACTGGTCAGGAACGGAATGTCGATCAGATCGGCGGCCTGCGCGGCGATCGCGGGAGCCAGCCGGTAGCCGGAGCCGTTGGCGGCGCCGGCGAAGACCACCCGCGGGTCGGCGGGCAGCGGGCAGACGATCGGCTCGCCGGTGCCGCTGTAGGCGTCGCAGAAGACCCGCCCGGAGGCGCAGTGCGCCGCGTACTCGGGGGCCACGGCGCGCAGCACCGCCAGCGCGTCGCCGAGGTCCTGGTCGGACAGGCCCTCGCCCAGCGCGTCGGGGTCCACGCCCCACTCCTGGCAGGTGTAGCTGAACAGCCAGTGCCCGCGGTCGTGCAGCGGGAGCAGGAAGGCGTCCTCCGCCTGGAAGACGACCACCCGGTCGGTCGGTGCGGGCACCAGGTCGATGTGCAGCGCGACCACCTTCTTCACCCGCACCCCCAACGGAGCGACCAGCTCGCGCCAGGCCGGGGACGCGATCCACGGCCCGGGCGCCAGCACCACCTGACCGGCCGTCAGTTCACCGCCGCTGCTCAGCGCCAGGGTGATCCGCTCGGGGCCGAGCCCGATCGCGGTGACCCCGGTGCCCTCGTGCACCACCGCGCCGCCGCGCAGCTCGCTGGCGAGCCGACCGGTCAGACCCGCCACGTCCGCGTACTGGCCGCCCTCGACCTGCCAGACGCCCGCGGTGGCCGGGGTCGGCCGGGCACTGGCGAGGTAGCTCCGGCGCACCGTCTGCTCCGCGCCGACCACGTCCATGCCGACCTGGTGGATCGGCAGTTCCGGTCGGTGCGAGGTCAGTTCGGCGTAGTACTGCTGGCTGTAGGCGGCCATGCCGCGCACCCGGCCGGTCGCGCCGCGCGGGAAGTGCAGGCCGGCCGAGCGGCGGCTGGCGCCGGAGCCGACCGAGTCCCGGTCCAGCAGCGCCACCGTCCGCTCCGGGCGCCGGGCGAGCAGTTCTCGCGCGGTCAGGCAGCCGATGATGCCGCCGCCGACGACCGCGATGTCCACCTCGTTCATCGCCGCTCACACCCCCCAGCCGGCGTCGGCCCCGACCTTGGCGGACCAGTCGATGAAGGACTCCAGGGGCTCGTTGCTGCGCAGCCCGCGGATCCGGTCGACGATCCGGCGGCTGCGCCAGGCGTTCAGGCTGAGGTTGGGGTCGGCCAGGCCGCGCTGCTGCTTGGCCGCGTTCTGCACGAAGATGTTCCGATCGGCCGGACCGTCCCAGCGGACCGCGTAGTCCTGGTCGATCCGCAGCTCCTCGCCCTCGCGCTCCAGGCGGTCGGCGATCGGGGCCAGGAAGTCGGTGGCGGCCGGGCGGAAACCGGTGGCCCAGACGATCACGTCGACGTCGAACCGCTCGGTGCCCTGGCGCTGGTCGTTGTGGCGCACCTCGACCGTCCAGCCGCCGCCCTCGGCCGCCCGCACCGTCTCCATGGCGCGGTTGGGGGCCAGCGCCACCAGGTCCTCGGCGCCCTCGATGAACCGGTGGACGTAGATCCGCTGGTAGATCTCGCGCAGGGTGGCCTCGGAGACCCCGTCGCTGGTCAGGATGTGCTCGGCGTTGAACCGCTCCCGGGCCGCCGGCGCCAGCCGGTAGAAGTACTCGGCGTGGCCCGGCATGTAGAAGTCGTTGGTGAAGGGCGAGTCGTCGATCGGGAAGTAGTTGCGCCGGCGGGAGATCCAGGAGACCCGGCGCGGCAGCTCGCTGCCCGACCGCGAGATGAGGTCCAGGAAGGCCTCGGCGCCGGACTGGCCGCCGCCGATCACCGCGACCCGCTTGCCGCCCAGGTGCTGGGCCCGGTCCAGGAACTCGCTGACGTGGAACTGGGTCGGGCCGATCAGCCCGGCGGCCTGCGGCGGCACCCACGGACGGTTGCCCACCCCGAGCACCAGGTTGTCCGCGGTCAGCCGGCGCCGGTCGGTGTCCACCACGAACCGCGCGCCGTCGAAGTCGACCGCCCGGACCTCCTCGCCGAACCGCACGTTCGGGTTGCGGCGACTGGCCCAGTCCAGGTAGTTGCGGAACTCCTGCCGGGGCACGTCGCTGAACTGGGCGTTGAGGAAGTGGTAGATCCGGCCGTGCTCGTGCAGGTAGGCGAGGAAGGAGTACGGGTTGGTCGGGTCGGTCAGGCTGACCAGGTCCTTGTACAGCGAGACCTGCAGGGTGGAGCCGGGCATCTGCTGCCCGTCGTGCCAGCCGAACTTCTCCTTGCGGTCGAGGAAGAGGTTGCTGACCTCGGGCTCGCTGTGCAGCAGTGAGGCCAGGCTCAGGTTGGCGGGGCCGGCGCCGACACCCAGGCAGGTGTAGTGGGCCTCGGCGGGGTGGGTGTGGGACATGTTGCGGGCCTCTCTTTGTTCTCGGACGGCGAAGGTGGAGAAGCGGGCACAGCGCACTGCCCGCCCAACAGGGCGTCAGGGAAGTCGGTTTGGGGGGAGGGTCAGCCCGCGCGGGGCTCGGGCCGCACGGCGGCCAGGCCCAGTACGGTGGCCGCCAGCGAACCGAGCGCCAGCAGCGGCCAGACCAGCACGCCGGCCTGGATGAACAGCCAGCCGCCGAGCATCGGGCCGAGCGCACTGCCCAGGCCGAACACGAACTGGAAGCTGCCGATGTAACGGCCCTTCAGCTGCTCCGGACCGGCGGTTCCGGGGTAGGCGAACACCGTGGGACCGCCGATGATCTCGCCGATCGACCAGACCAGGGTGCCCAGCACGATCGCGGCCGCTCCGATCGGCAGTGCGTAGCAGGCCACTCCGGCGCCGACCAGGGCGAATCCCAGGCCGATGGTGATCCGCGCCGGCCAGGACTGGGCGAGCCGGGTGACCAGCAGCTCGAAGGCGATCACCACGAAGCCGTTGAGCGAGACCGCGACCGTGTACCAGACGACGGCCAGGTGCCGGTCCTGCACGAACAGCGGCAGGGTGGACAGGTACTGGACGTAGACCACGGCGTGGCAGAAGGCGGCGGCCAGGTAGCGCAGGTAGCGGCGGTCGCGCAGCACGGCCCGGTAGCCGCCGGCCTGCGGCGCCGCGGCCTCGGTGGCACTGCGGCGGGTGGCGGCGGGCAGCGTGGCCAGCGCGAGGACCGCGTAGGCCAGCGCGATCAGCGCCTCGCCCCAGAAGAGCAGCAGGTACCGGTCGTGGCCCGCGTGGTAGAGCCAGAAGCCGACCAGCGGGGCCGCGGTGGCGCCCAGGTTCAGGCCGAAGCGGTACATCGCGAAGACCATCACCTGCCGCTCGTCCGGCGTGAGTTCGGCGAGCAGGGTGGCCGAGGCGGGCCGGAAGACCTGCGCGCTGAGGCCGGCCAGGCCGACCGCCGCCATCAGCAGGCCGTACCCGGGCAGGTAGAGCAGGGCCGCGGTGAGCACCGCGGTCGCGCTCATGCTGGCCACGGTGGCGTTGCGCACGCCCAGCCGGTCCGCGAGCGAGCCGCCGACCAGCACGCCGAGCACGGCGCCACCGCCGTACACGCCCAGCGCCAGCACGGTCTCCGATTTGGAGTAGCCCTTCGAGCCGAGGAAGAGCACCAGGAAGACGTTGAGGAAGCCGCTGAGCCGGTTGACCAGCACGCCGGCCAGCACGGTCTTCACCGCGAGCGGCGCGTCCCGGAAGGTGGCCCAGACGGTCACCCGGGCCGGCGCCGGTTCGGCCACCGCCTGCGCCTGCGCAACCGGCTCCGGGCGGACGGTGTCAGTCGACATCGCGCACCTCGATCGCCACCGCCGCGCGCACCCGCTGCTCCAGCGCGTCCAGCTCCTCGGGTGACGGAGCGTCGATCAGGAAGCAGACCGCGCGGTCCTCGGAGCTCTCCAGCGGGCCGAGCCGGCTGCCGCGCTCCTTGAGCACCAGCACCGCGCGCAGCTCCCCCGGCCCGTCCGGGCCGCCGACCGGCGGGTCCGGCCAGATCCCGGCCTCGCCCAGCCAGACCGGCCGGACGCCGGGCCAGTCCACCCGGACGTCGTCCAGGATCCCGTCCCGGTGCTCCAGGTAGACCTGCCGGGTCCAGCGGCGCGGCTCGGGGTAGCCGGCCGGTTCGCCCAGCGCCAGCCGGACGATCTCCGGTTCCAGCGGCTCTCCGGTGGCCAACCGGTAGAGGGCCAGCAGGCCGTCGCCCGGGGTGCGGGCGGCCACCTCCATCAGCACCGGGCGGCCGGCGGCGTCCACCCGCCACTCGGCGTGGGCGATCCCGCTGCCGAAGTCGAGCGCCGCCAGCATGGTGGCGTTGGCCTCCAGCAGCGCCCGGTCCACCGGCTCCGGCGCGCTCGGCACCGAGTGCGACAGTTCGACGAAGGTGGCCGCGTGCGACTCGGTGGTGGTCTTGCGGGTGACCGAGGCGAAGATCACCTTGCCCTCCTGCACCAGGCTCTCCACCGAGTACTCCTGGCCGACCACCTTCTGTTCCACCAGCAGCGTCTCGTGCTCCGGGTAGTCGGCCAGCCGCGCGGCCAGCGCCTGCTCGTCGTCGACCGTCACCACACCCGAACTGGAGTGTCGGGCGGCGGGCTTGAGCACCACGGGGTACGCGACCGAGGCCGGGTCGAAGGCGGCTCGCTCGGCCGCCGGCAGCACCGCGCCGGGCGGCGCGAACTCCGGCAGGTACCAGCGCTGCAGCGGCTTGGAGCGGCAGACCCGGGTGGCCCGCAGGCCCGGGCCGGGCAGGCCCAGCGCGTCGGCCAGCAGCCCGGTGGGCTCCACCAGGGTCTCGCCCACCGCGTAGGCGCCGACGATCCGGTAGCGCGCCCGCCAGTCGGCGGCCCGTGCCAGCACGCCTGCGGTGAACGAGCCGTCCTGGTTCAACTCGCCGTCCACGAAGGCGATCTCGTCGATCAGCGCGGCCGGCCCGGTCGGGTCGGCCTGGGCGGCCAGCGCGCGCTCGCGCCAGCCGCGCGGGGTGATCAGCAGGATCTTCAGCCCGCGGGCGGCCAGCTCCTGCAGGTAGCGCGGATTGCGGCAGACCACCCAGAAGGCTCCGGTCAGGACGAAGGCCGGTGGTCGTCGGTCGGTCACAGCAGTGCTCCTTGCATCGTGTTCTCGGTGGTGCGCAGCTCGGTGGTGATGCCGCGCGCGGCCAGGAAGTCCAGCCACTGTCCGGCCTCCTGGGCGCCCTCGGCGGCCCGGTGCAGGCCGGGGGCCAGCGCGCCGTCGAGGATCCGCGTGATGCCGTACGCCAGGGGCAGCGAGACCAGCAGGGCCATGGCGCTCTCCCGCTCGTCGCCGCGCAGGTCGAGCAGGTAGCTCCCCGACCAGGAGCCGTCGGCCCAGCTCAGGTCCAGCGCCACGGCGAGCACCACGCGGTCGCGGTCCGTCTCCCGCATCGGGTGGCGCTCGGCCAACTCGCCCGCCAGTGCCGCGATCCGCCCGTCGTCGCCGGACTCCACGGTGGCGAAGACCTCGGACCAGGCGGCCCGCCAGCCGGCCGGGCGCAGCGTGCCGCGGACGAAGGAGCGCTTGCGCCAATGCGGCGGGAAGCCGTACTGCTCGGCGAAGGGCAGGCTGTCGCGGTTGGGGTACACCTCGAACCGCTCGCCGGCCACCGGGTACTCCGTGGTCGCCTGCCAGGGGCGCGGCGCGGTGCGCAGCTGCCAGTCGCGCAGGTAGCGGGCCGGCGAGCGCAGCGCGTTGAGCACACCGAGCGGGGCCCAGCTGAAGCGGTAGCGGAACTCGTTGAGCTCGGCGGGCAGTCCGCCGCAGTAGGAGGTGAAGTCGGCGGTGCTGACGGCCTCCCCGGCGGCGGTGCGGCCGAGTTCGACCAGGCGGTGGGCCATCAGGTGGTCGATGCCCGGGTCCAGGCCCGCCTCGGTGAGCACCACGGTCCGCTCGGCCGTGGCCGCCAGTTCGGCCAGCTCCGGCGAGACGTAGCTGGAGCAGGCGAAGTGGGCACCGTGCGCCAGCGCGAGGCGCAGCAGCTCGGGGTGGTGGGCCGCCGGGAGCATCGACACCAGCACGTCGCCGGGGGCCAGCGCGGCGGCCAGGGCCGCCGTGTCGAAGCCGCGGGCCGCGGCCCGGCCGGCCAGGCCGCGGGCCGCGAGGCACTGTTCGGCCTTGGCCGCGGTCCGGCCCCAGAGCACCACGCGGGCACCGTGCTCCAGCAGCAGCTCCAGACCGCTGCGGCCGGTGGAGAGCCCGGTGCCGATCCAGTGCACCGTGCGTATCGAGGTCGAGAGGTCGGACACGGACGGCTCAGACATGGACGGCCTCCAGTTCGTGGTGGCGGCAGGCGGCCCGGAAGTCGGCCCGGCAGTGCCGCCAGGGCGCGGCCGGGTCGGCCAGGGTGCGCAGTTGGGCGACCAGTTCCGCGGAGAACGCCCGGCTGGCCTCGGCCGGCAGCAGCGAGGGCAGGTTGTCGATGGCGATCAGGTCCAGCGGCGGGTCCTGGTGCAGGCGGCGCACCGGCTCGGACCAGTCGGTGACGGTGCGGTAGACCGGCAGCACGTTGAGGTCGGAGGTGACGTCGCAGGTCACGTCGACCACCAGGCTCAGCCGCCGGTCGGCGACCGGGAGGTCGGCGGGGCGCAGGAACGGCGGGATCGGACGGGTCGTGAGCACCGTGTTGACCAGCAGGTCGTGGTGGAGCAGTGCGGCGCGGTCCAGTTCGCGGGTCTCCGCCTGGTCCCAGCAGGTGGCGGCCAGCCCGGCCACCTCCAGCGCGTCCACCGCGCCGCGCCCGCAGCGGCCGAGCGCGCCGATCACCAGCGCGTCCGGGGCGCCGGCGCGCATCGAGTCGCGCAGCTGCCGGTCCAGCTCGCTCTTGGCCAGCGGGCGCAGCGGGGCGGTGAGCCGGCCGCGGGCCTGCAGCACGCCGAGCGCCGCACCCACGTAACCGGCCCAGTAGCCGAAGGCGGCCAGCCGGCGCCCGGTGTCGTCCACCAGGTACTCCAGGTCGAGCAGCTCGCCGCCGCCGCGGGCGAACCTGGCGAGCAGCTCACGACTGCCCTGCTGGCCCTTGTAGGCGTGCCCGAAGAAGATGTGCCGGTGGACCAGCCGGTCGGGCAGGTCCGGGAGCTCCTTGAGCCCGAGGACGTACGCCGGTTCGGGGGCCTCGGTCCAGGAGCCGGCCTCGGCCCCCTGGCAGCCGGCGGCCAGGTACTCGTCCAGCGGGTACACCCGCTGCGGGGACTCCTCCACGGTCAGGTGGAACCCCAGCTCCACCAGCCGGCGTGCGTCCTGCGGCACCAGCGGAGCCCGGCGCTCGGTGGCGCGCACCTCGTGCCGGATCCACAGCCGCGGCTGCTCTGCCATCGGTCTCGTCCTTCCTGGATGTGATCGTGCGGGGGTAAGGCGGTGCCAGTCGAATGCGGATGGGCCGAAGTCGGACGGGGCTGCTCAGAGCAGCGGGATGCGCGCGTTCGCCAGGGCCCGGTAGCGCGGCCCGGCGGGCAGCGCGGCCGCCTCGAAGCCGTGCGCCAGCAGTTCGTCCAGGACACCCGCGGTGATCGCCACCGCGAGGTCGGCGCCCGGGCAGCGGTGCGGGCCGGCGCCGAAGGTGAAGCAGCTGGGCGCGGGGCGCCCGGGGTCGAAGGCGTGCGGGTCGGGGTTGGCCGCGGGGTCGCGGTTGGCGGCGGCGAGCACCACCAGCACGGCCTGTCCGGGCTGCACGGTCGCCGCGCCGAACCGCCAGGGCTCGGCCGCGAACCGGCGGGTGTTCTGGATCGGCGCGTCGTGCCGGGCCACCTCGCGGGCCAGCGCGGCGAGGTCGTCGGCCGGCTGCTCGCGCAGCGCCAGCAGCGAGTTGCCGATCAGACCGGCCGTCGCGTCGTAGGTCTGCGAGAGGAACCCCACGGCGTTCGCCAGCAACGGCGCCACCCGCGGCCAGTCCCGCCGACCGGCCGCCCGGACCAGGGCAGCCAGCAGCCCGGTCGGCTCGGCACCGGTCAGGCCCGGCCCGAGCAGCTCCCGCAGCCGCGCCGCGGCCTCCGCGGCCGCCCGCTGCTGCTCCGCCGTGGCACCGGCGGGGATGCACTGCACGAAGTCCCCCACCAGTCGCGCCGCCTCCGGCTCCAGCCCGGCGTCCAGGCCGCACAGCGCGGCCACCACGCGGGCCGGCACCTGGAACATCAGCTCCTCGAAGTCGGGGCCGCCGGCCCGCTCCAGGCTCTGCCGGGTCCGCTCGGCGGCCAGCTTGCCCGCCTCGGCCGGCTCGGCCTCGCCGAGCGCGTCCAGCACCACCTGCTTGAGGCGCTGCTGGTCCGGGCCGTCGGTCATCCGGACCAGGTCGCCGAAGACCTCGCCGGCGGCGGTGCCGAGCAGCCCGGTCGGCACCGGCTCGGCCGGCGGGCGGACCCGCATTTCGGCGGCCGACAGCGCGGCGGTGACCGAGGCGGCGTCGGCGGCCACCCAGGCCTGCAGCCGGTCGTCCCAGTCGAACGGACGTTCCGCGGTCAGCCGCGCGTAGTACGGGTACGGGTCGGGGTGCCGGACGGCCTCGACCGGGTTCGTCGGGGTCTGCATGACGGTCGTGCTCCTTGACGGTGCGTCAGCGGGCCCGGCGCGCGTCCAGCGCACCGGCGATGGTCAGCTGTTGAACCTCCGAGGCGCCCTCGTAGACACGCAGCGCCCGGATCTGCCGGTAGAGGCGTTCGGGCAGGCTGTCGGCGACCAGCCCGGCGGCGCCGTGCAGCTGCACGCACCGGTCGACGATCCGCTGCGCCGCCTCGGTGGCCTGCAGCTTGGCGATGCTGGAGTGCTTGCCGAACCCCCGGTGGCCCCGGTCGAGCTCCCAGGCGGCCCGCCCGACCAGCAGCGCGGACGCGTTCAACTCGACTTCCATGGCGGCCAGGTCGAACTTGACCGTGGGCAGGTCGAACAGCACCCCGCCGTAGACGGCGCGCTGCCGGGCCCGTGCCTGGGCCGCGTCGGCGGCCCGCCGGGCGAAGCCGAGCGCGGCCGCGCCCACCGTCATCCGGGCCCGCTCCAGCAGGTCCATCGCCACCACGAAGCCGCGCCCGGGCCGCCCGAGCACCGCGTCGGCGGGCACCCGGCAGTCCTCGAACGCCAGGTGGGCGAAGGGGCGGGGCGCGATCGCGTCGATCGGCTCGCGCACCCGCAGGCCCGGGGTGTCACCGGGGACCAGGAAGGCGGTCAGCCCCAGCGGCCCCGGTCCCTCGCCCGTCCGGGCGATCACGCAGACCACGTCCGCCACCGTGCCGTTGGCGATCCACGCCTTGCCGCCGTTGAGCACGTACTCCTCGCCGTCCCGCTCGGCGGTCAGCGCCACCGCGGCGACGTCCGAGCCGGCCTGCTCCTCGGAGACCGCGAAGGCGCCGGCCAGGGTGCCGGCCGCGAGGCCCGGCAGGTAGCGCCGCCGCTGCTCGGGACTGCCGTACCGCAGGATCGGGGTGGCCGAGAGCACCTGGATCGCGAAGGCGAAGTCGGCCAGGTCCTCGGCGTAGGCGAGCGCCTCGCGGGCCAGGCAGACCGAGCGGTAGTCGCCGTCGGTGCCGGGCTCCTCGTCGTCCAGGAAGGCCAGCCAGCCGGCCTCGCCGAGCGCGGCCAGCGCCCGGCGCACGGCCTTGTCCGGGCCGTCGGTGCGCAGTTCGGTCCAGAGCGCGGCCCGCTCCTCGCACCACCGGCCCAGCCGCTGGGCGCGGTCGCGGTGCTCGTCGGTGTAGAAGGGCAGCCGGAGGATCTCCGGGTCGAAGGCGTTGGGGGTCACGGCGGGCTCCTCAGATGACCAGGTCGTCGGCGGTGTCGGCCTCGGTGGCCAGCGAGTTGACCAGCTGGTGCTCCACGAACCAGGCGAAGGAGGCGTAGCCGCGCCAGATCCGGCGCCACTCGCGCCGCTCGGCCGCCTCGCCCGCCTCCCGGCGCACCCCGTCCAGGTGGGAGACGATGATCTCGGCGGACTGGCGGGCGTGGCCGGCCGAGAAGTTGTCGATCGACAGGTGCGCTTCCTCGTAGGCGGTGTCCAGGTTGTGGCGGCGCAGCTTCTGCACCTCGTGCAGGCGCATCTCGCCGAGCCCGAACATCTCGATCCCGAGGTTGTAGCCGAGGATCTCGCTGTGCAGCCGGTCCGGGAACAGCGCCAGGCAGATCTGGTGGATCGAGAACCGGTAGAGCTCGTCCGGCAGTTCGCCCTGGTCCAAAAACTCCGCCGAGCGGATGTGCGGCAGCTGGACGTCCATGCTGGCCAGCACCTGGCGGATCAGCGTGATGTGGTTCTTGGCGAGCTCGCCGCGGCCCATCTCGTCGGCGTAGATCGAGAAGAGCATCGCGTCGCTCTGCCGGTGGTAGCGGCCGTGGTTGCCGATCCGGTAGGCCCAGGTGCCGTCGATCAGGCTGCCGAGGGCGAAGGTCTTCTGGTGGAAGATCACCTCGTCGCGGTCCGGCACCTCCTGGAGTGCCCGGTACGGGCCGACCAGCTTGTCCCAGTAGATCCGGTCCACCCGCTCCAGCAGCGCCTCGGGGGTGTAGTCGAACCAGCTGGCGTCGGTGTACCGGCCGCCGGCGCCGTGGCGGAAGAGCAGTTCGGCCCGCTCCAGGCCCTCCTCGGCGGTCTGCGCGGCCAGCGGCAGGGTGTTGGGGAACTGCTCGATGTTGACCAGCCGGTGGAAGAACTCGCGGTCGTCGGCGGGGGACGCCTCGGCGAACCGCACGTCCGGCGGGGCGGCGGCGAGCACGGCCCGCTGCCACTGCGCGGCCTGCTCGTCGCCGCTGGTGTCGGGCCGCAGCGGCGCACCGGCCGGCTCGCCGGCGGCGACCGCCTCGGCCCACTCCTTGAAGACCGCGGCCTCGGCCTCGTCGAAGACGCCGAACATCGGGCCGCCGAACTTGACCGCCCGGGTGAACGGGCAGCCGCCGCTGCGCAGCGGGCGCAGCTGGCGGGAGGCGCGGAACTCGGCCATGAAGGCGTCGAGGTCGAACTGCGGGTCGGCGAAGGTCTCGGAGAGCAGCTTGCCGCCGATCTTGACGTTCTTGTGCTGGCGTCCGGCGAACGGGCGGTGCCGCTCGACGATCTCGGCGGCCCGCGCGTCCACCGACAACCCGGCCCGGTAGGACACCAGTTCGGCCAGTAGGGCGAGCTGCTCGCGCTCGATCCGGACCACCAGCCGGACCGCTGCGGCCAGTCGCCGCCGGTCCTGCGCCCCGGTGTCCGACCGTTCGGTCAGCTCCAGGTACTCGGCGAGCAGCTCGTCGACCGCGAGCGTCGGCTCGGTGCCGTTCAGCAGGTCGTCCAGGCCGAGCGCGTGGAAGGCGTACTGGACGCCGACCACCTCCGGCAGGAAGGCGGCGGGCAGCCGGGACAGGGCCAGCAGGAAGGCGCCGTGCAGGGCGGCCAACGGGCGGGCCTGGGCCCGGACGAGGAAGTCCGCCTCCTCCGGCTGCGGCAGCAGCACCCCGGCGTCCTCCAGCGCGCGGCGGCGCCGCTGCGGCACGGAGTGCTGCGGGCGGCCCTCGCCCTTGAGCGCGAAGTACTGGGCGTAGAGCCGGTTCACCACCAGGGCGGGCTGGGTGGCGGGCTGCGAGACGGTGTCCAGCCAGCAGCCGGCCAGCAGCGCGACCGGGGCCCGACCGCGCAGCGCGACGGCCCGGTCGGCGGGCGTGGCGGTCAACCTGGCCGCCGTCGGGGCGAACTCCGCCCGGGCGCCGGCCACCAGGGCGGTGAGCGCGTCGGCGGTGACCGGCCCGGCGCCGGGGTCCTCCGCGGCGAGGAAGGCGGCCAGCACCCGGCGGGCCACCAGCAGGGTGGTCTGGGACTCCTGGTCGGCGAGCAGCCGGTGGTAGGTCACCGCCGGGCCGGCGGCCAGCACCGCTTCGGCCTCGGCCTGCGCGGTGGGGCTGAACTCGAAGCCGCCGACGGGCAGCGAGGTGGTCAGGTCGTCGAGGTCGTGGGTCTGGTGGGCGTACACGGGCACTCCATCGGACGGTGGCGTGGCAGGGCGCGCCGGGGCGACCCACGGACGGCGGGCAGCGCGGCGGGAGGGGGGTTCTGGGGAGGGCTGGCGCGCCGGGCGGCCCGGGCGGGGCCGGGCCGGCGGCGGATCGGCCGACGGGGCGTCAGGCGCCGTCGCGCTGGAGCAGGACGGCGACCCGCGAGCCCGGCACGGAGACCGCGGCCAGGTAGTGGCCGCCGTCGCGCAGCAGTCCGGCGCGTTCCTGGTCGGCCAGGTTGATCAGCGGGTCCGCGGCGAAGCAGTGCCCGAACCGGGTGATGTTCGCGGTGTACAGCTGGCGGGCGGTGAAGCCGGCCTGGCGCTCCTTCATGGTGACCAGCGGCAGGAACAGGTTGGCGTGCAGGAGTCCGTCCACCTGGTCGGGCGCCAGGCCGAGCGGCGTCAGCAGGCGCCCGTTGGCCTCCCGGGCGAGGTCGGCGCTGATCTCGTGCGACCAGTCCAGCGCGGCCGCCTCCTGGGCGGCCGCGGTGGACCGGATCCGGTAGTGGGCTCCGAGCCCGCTCCCGGCCCCGGCCGTGGTACCGGCCGAGACCAGGCAGCTCGCCGCCCCGTCGCTGAAGAGCGCGAAGCTCTCCATCCGCTCCTTCTCGTCCTCGATCCGGTCCGTGGTGACGACCAGGATCCGGCGGTGCCGGCCGGCCGCCACCAGCGCGTGCGCGGTGTCGAGGGCGACCAGCAGGTTGGTGCAGCGGTTCAGCGTGATCCCGAGGAACGCCGCGCGCTCGAGGCCGGTCCCGGTCAGGATCCGCTCCACGAACCGGCCGTGGGTGCGCGGCCCGCCCGGGAACCGGGTGGAGCACAGGATCAGCGCGTCCACCTCGGCCGGGTCCACATCGGCCGCCCGCAGCGTGGCCGTGCCGCTGTCGATCGCCAGTTCCGCCAGGCCGCGGCCGGTGCGGCGCACCGACCCCCAGCCCCAGAGCGCGGCCCTGGGCACCATCTTCAGCTCGGCGGCCCGTTCGGCCAGGCACTCGACCTCGGTGTGGTCCAACTCCTCCTCTCCCAGGACGTACCGCGGGGCCTGCAGGACACTCATGACGTCTCTTCCTTCGGGGGGCGATGGATGTCGGAGAGCTCGGTGAAGATCTCGTTGGCCCTGGCGTACGGCAGCGCCCGTGCCGCGAACCCGAAGGTCCCGGTGGTGCGCACCTCCTCCGCCGCGGCCAGCAGCCCGCCCAGCGCGGCGCGGACCAGGGTGGATCCCAGGCTGATCCGTCGCACACCGAGCTCGGCCAGCTGCGCGACCGACAGGCTCAGGCCGCCGGCCGCGGCCAGCACGTTGACCGGGCGGTCCAGCTCGGCGCAGACCGCGCGCACCGCGTCGGCGTCCGGCAGGCCCGGGGCGTAGAGCACGTCCGCGCCGGCCTCCTGGTAGGCCTGCAGCCGCGCGACCGTGTCCTTCAGGTCCGGGCGGCCGTAGAGGAAGTTCTCCGCCCGCGCCGTGACCGTGAAGGGGAAGTCGAGCGAGCGCGCGGCCTCGACCGCCGCCCGGACCCGGTCCGCGGCCGCCGCCGGCTCCAGCACGGGCGCCCGCGGGTCCCCGGTGGCGTCCTCGATCGAACCGCCCACCAGGCCCGCCCGGGCGGCCAGCCGGATGGTCTCGGCGACGTCCTCGGGGCTCGGCCCGTAGCCGCTCTCCAGATCGGCCGCGACCGGCAGCGGTGTGGCGGCCACGATGTCCGCGGCATTGGCCAGGGCCTCGGTCCGGCTCACCCGGTTGTCGCCGTCGGGGCGGCCCAGCGAGAAGGCCAGGCCGCCGCTGGTGGTCGCGAGCGCCGGGAAGCCGAGGCCGGCCAGCAGTTTGGCGGATCCGGCGTCCCAGGGATTCGGAATCACGAAGGCGGTGGACCGCTCGTGGAGTTCCCGGAATGCCCGGGCGCGGTGGTACTGGTCTGCGGCTGCCGACTGCATCGCAGGATCCTCTCTGTCGTGACGCGAGTTGCGGGGGTTTCCCCGGCTGCGGTTCCGGACGGGTTGCCACCCGTGGTTCCGGCGGCACGACTAGATAAGTTCGACGTGTTCCTCCCGCGCGCCCGGCGCGCTGGAATCCGCACGAATGAGTGAGCGCAGCAGGTCGACCGCGGGCGCCGGGTCGGGGCCGAAGTAGAAGTGGCCGCCGTCGGCCCAGTGGTAGCGCAGCGGCAGCACGGACTCGTGCTCCCAGTGGCGCAGTTCGGCCGGCCCCACGTGCGGGTCCTCACGGCCGTTGACCAGCGAGATGCCGATCGGCAGCGGCTCGCCCGGCTGGTAGCGGTAGCCGGAGACCAGGTGGAAGTCGGCCCGCAGGCCCGGCAGCAGGAGGTCCTGCAGTTCGGGCTCGGCGAGCACCTCGGGCGGCAGGCCGCCGAAGAAGGCGACCGCCTCGGTGAACTCCTGGCCGCGCAGCTTGGCCGTCTGCCGCACCCGCTCGCTCGGCAGCAACCGCGGGGCGGCGCAGCCGGACGCCACCAGGTGCCTCAGCAAGGGGAGTTCGCGCAGCCGGCGGGCCGTCTCGAAGGCGAGCACGGCGCCGAAGCTGTGGCCGAAGAGCAGGAACGGACGGTCCGCGGCGGCCGCGATGGCCCGGGCGGCGCCCTCGGCCAGCTCGGCGATGCCGGCCGGACTCGGCTCGTCCAGTCGCAGGCCGCGCCCGGGGGCGCAGACGCCGACCAGTTCGGCATCGGCCGCCAGGTGCTGCTGCCAGCTCAGGAACGAACGGGCGTTGCCGCCGGCGTGCGGGAAGCAGTAGACCAGGTACGGGGCCCGGCTGCTGGTGGGGCGGGAGACGAACCACGGTGAGTCGGACATGGCAGACGGCTGCTCTCTTCGGATCTGGCGGCGGTGGGCCGGGAGGGTCAGGCGGTGGGCGCCGGGGTCGGGGTGGGGGTGCCGCCGATCGGGGTGACGTTCCAGCCCACGTCGGCGCGGTTCTGCACCGAGACCGCGGCGGTGCCGTGCAGCAGCGAGGTGCCGGCGAGCACACCGGCCACCAGGGCCAGCAGGAGGACGAGCGGGCCGGTGATCCGGACGGAGGCGTACTGGCGCATGGCAGACCTCTTTCGTGGAAGCTTTGATCGGGGAAGGTTTTCCGGACAGCGCCGACCAGGCGTCAATTCCGGAATTCATCGCGCTGTGCAGCAAGTTCTGAGTGAAGCTCAGTTCACTTGTACGGCCGAAGAGTTCGGGTGCTGCGGCGGGTTTTCCTCGTGTTCCCCCGGGGAGTTCCGCCGCCCGCACAACCAACCTTCCCCTGGCTGGGTTCACGGCTCCAGACCTAGGATGGTTCGGGTCTTCGCATTGCAGTTAACCGAGGGGTCTATATGCGAGCAGGATCGGGCAAATCGGATACGCGGGGCAACGCCGGGGGGGCGTTGGCGCCCGAGGTGACAGCGCAGGGTCAGGACCTCAACGGCAACCTGGTCGAGGCCGCCCTGAAGCTCGCCCTGGCCCAGTTGGCCAAGCAGCAGAACCAGGAGAAGGAGGGCCCGGCGCCGGTGGCCGGGGAGCCCGCCGTGCCGGGGGTGGTGCACCTGCACGGGCTGCCGGAGATCAACCGGACCATCCAGACCGCCCTGGAGGACGCCGAGCGGGAGATCCTCACCGCCCAGCCCGACGGCCCCAGGCCCGGCGCGGTGCTCGACGAGGCGCTGGAGTCGGTGCGCCGTCAGATCGGCGGCGGGGTGGCCATGCGCACCCTCTACCAGCACACCACGCGGTTCGACGAGGCCACCAAGAACTACGTCCGCACGGTGACCGACCACGGCGTCCAGGTGCGCACCCTGGCCGAGTTCTTCGACCGGCTGATCGTGATCGACCGCAGCACCGCGTTCATCTCCGCCAACGACGACCGCACGGCGGCCTCGATGATCACCGAGCCGTCCGTGGTGCGCTTCCTCAGCGACGTCTTCGAGCGCTCCTGGGACCGGGCCGAGCCGTTCCCGTTCGTCCCCATCCACGCCGCCCAGGCCGCACCCGAGGTGGTGCCGGCGATCCGCGAGTCGATCCGGCGGCTGCTGGTGGAGGGGCACTCGGACAAGGTGATCGCCCGCCGGCTGGGCATCAGCGAGCGCTCGCTGCAAGCGCACGTTGCCGCCATCAAGGACGGCCTGGGCGCCAAGAACCGGCTGCACCTGGGCTACCTGCTGGGCCGCAGCGAGACCACCCTGGTGCTGTAGCGCCGGCCCGCGCTCCGGCACGGGACGGACCGGCCCTGCGCCGCGCGGGAGCCCCACCCCCGCGCGACCGGTGGGCGGCGTCGTCAGCGGCGCCGGGAGACCGCCACACCGCCCAGGCAGAGCACGCCGCCGAGCAGCGTCAGCCAGCCGGGCACCTCGCCGAGGACGGCCCAGGACATCAGGACCACCAGGGCCGGCACCGCGTACGTGGTGGCGCCCATCTTGCCCGCGGTGCTGCGGGAGAGCGCGTAGGCCCAGGTGGTGAAGGCCAGCGCGGTCGGGAACAGGCCAAGGTAGACCATGTCCAGGGTGGCCCGCAGCGGCGCGTGCCCGACCTGGTCCAGCAGCTGCGGACTGAACGGCAGGCAGGCCACCGCGCCGACCAGGCAGCCGAACGCGGTCGTCTGAAGCGGCGAGGCGTGCCGCAGGGCGGGCTTCTGACTCACCACGCCCGAGGCGTAGGCCGCCGCCGCCAGCACGCACAGCACGATGCCGAGGACCGAACTGCCGCCGCCGCCGGACGTCGAGGCGCCGACCACGATCGCGCCGGCGAACGAGACCGCCATGCCCGACAGCAGGCTGCGCGGGAAGCCCTCCTTGAGCAGCCAGCCGCCGAGCAGCGCGATCAGCACCGGGCCGATGTTGACCACCATCGCGGCGGTGCCCGCGTCGACCTCCTTCTCGCCCCAGTTGAGCGCGACCATGTAGAGCCCGAACCAGAGCACCCCGGAGGTCAGGATGCCGGGCCAGGCGGCGCGCGGCGGCAGCCCCTCGCCGCGCACCAGCAGCAGGGCCAGCAGCGCCAGCGCGCCGGTCAGCAGCCGGCCCAGCGCCAGCGCTCCCGGGCCGAACGCGCCGCCCGCGTCCCGGATCGCGACGAAGGCGGAGGCCCAGAGCACCACCGTGGTCGAGGCGGCCGCGACCACCTTGACGTCGAACTTCACCGTTGCTTGCGTCGTGCTGATATCCATGGCGCCAAGCTAGCGCGGTTTGGACCTGCCGAACGGGCGTCAGACGGCTCCGAAACCCGCAAATCGCTGGGCTGGCCAGCACGTTCGCCACCCGTACACCGGATCGAGTCACCCGCCCCTGGGGTCACTCGGGTCTCCCGGGGCGTCAGCCGCTCCAGCGGGTCGCTCTGGCGGCGGACCAGCGGCCGGGCGACCACCTCGGGATCGAGCGCGGTCCCACCGCCGGCGACCCGGTGCAGGGCCTCGATGAACGGTACCCAGCACCACCATCAAGTCGGATAGGAGCGCTACTGCCTCGGGCGCGCGCGAACGACATGCTGATGTCGTGCCCGAGGAGCGGGCACGGGAGGGAGTCAGGTGTCATGGCGAGCACTCAGCCGACCAGCGTTCATTCGCTCCGTCTGGCCCGCGGGGACGCCGGTTCGGGCTCCGGTGTCCCACGGTTCCTTTCCAAGGCCGCGGCCGCTTCGACGTTCCCCCTGCTGCTTCGCCGGGCGGCCACGGTCCTCACCGTGCTCGGGCTGACGATGATTCCCTGGCTGGTCTTCCTGCACACCGGGCTGCCGGCCACCGCTCAGGCCTCGCACTGGGCCTGGACGTGGACGGGTCTGGACAGCTTTGAAGCGCTCGGCCTGCTCTCCACCGGACTGCTCCTCAGGCGCGGCGACTGCCGGGCCTGCCTGACCTCCGCCGCGGCCTCGGCCCTGCTGCTGGTCGACGCCTGGTTCGACACCATGACGGCTGCCCCGGGTTCGGACTTCGAGCTGGCGGTGCTGATGGCGGTCTTCGCCGAGTTGCCGCTGGCGGTGGCCTGCGCGGTTCTCGCGACCCGGACCTTCCCTCGGCCGGGCCGCTGAGCGGAAGAGCCCGTGACGTGATCGGCGCTTGCGGTCCGGTCCGTTTCGGGAAGTCCCCGGCCTGCCGCAACGGCGGTCCACGGGCGGTTCGTTCGGCCCGCTCGGGTCGACTGCCGACAAACTCGGCGCTGGCGCAAGCAGACTGCACACCAACACAACTGATTGACCATCAGAGACGCTTCGATGGCCCGATCGGGCATTCAGGGAGGAATTATGAGGCATTCGCGGGCATTGATCGGCGCGGGCGCTGCCGCCGCCGTCGCCACCTGGTGGTTCACCGACTCCGCACCGTACCCGTACTCTCAGCGCTGGCTGCTCGACCTGCCGCTGCCGTTCCTGACTCTGAAGCGTCTGGACCACGTGCTGCAGGCCCGGGAGGGCGAGAGGATCCTGGAGATAGGCCCCGGAACCGGCCTGCAGTCGCTGCACGTCGCACCGCAGCTGGGCCCGAACGGCCAGCTGGACATCGTGGACATCCAGCAGGAGATGCTCGACCACGTGGGCCGCCGGGCCAAGGAGCAGGGCGTCGACAACATCGTGCCGACCTACGCCGACGCACATGAACTTCCGTTTGCGGATGGATCGTTCGATGCGGCTTACCTGGTGACGGCGCTGGGCGAGATCCCGGATCCGGCGCGTACGCTGGCCGAGCTGCGCCGGGCGCTGAAGCCGTTCGGGCGGCTGGTGGTCGGCGAGTTCTTCGACCGGCACCAGATCCGGCCGTCCTCGCTGATCAGCCTGGCGGAGGGAGCCGGGCTGCGGGTCGCCCGGCTGTACGGTCCGCCGTTCGCGTACTACGCGGTGCTGCGTCCGATCGACGCCTGACGCCGCCCGGGCGGTTCCCGCCCGGCCGAACTGTGGACGACGGGTGCGGGGCCGTCCCAGCCCGGTGCCGGGTACTCGGATCGCGTCCATGACGGTGGTGAACTGGGTGCAGTCGTTGGTGTTCCCGCCGGTCCGGCAGGAGAGCCGCATGAAGGGCAATCCGCTCACATCGAACGTCCGCTGGGACCCGGCCCCGGTGTGGTGGTACTGGGTTCACCATGGATGCGGATACAAGATCCATGGCAAGCCCGTGTTGAGGTGCTCTAACGTCGAGCCATGACGATTCCACCCCGGTTGGGGCGCCTGGCACGGCGGGCGCGGCGGGACACCGGCTTCCTGGCCACGGGTGTCCCGGTGCACCTGGCGCTGGTGCCCGTGTGGTCCTGGGCCGCGGCGACCACTGCCAGGACGGGGAACTGGGCGCTCACGCTCCCGGTGTCTGTCGCCCTGGTCCTGAGCGGCGTCCCGGTGCTGACGGTGGTCCAGCGGTACCGGCACCGGGCGCTGCTCGGGGTGGACATCCGTCGCTCGGCGCCCGTGCCGTGGCGGTGGTCGCCGACCACGGCCCTGCGGTGGCTCTCCTCGCCGCGCGCCTCGCGCCAGCTCGGGTACCACCTGCTGCTGGGCCCGCTGGTGGCCTTGTCGGAGCTATCGGTGCTGGTGGCGGCGGTGGTGGGTCTGGCGGGTGCCACCGGGTACGGCTGGGTGTGGGCGCTGCCGGCCGGGGTGCGGCGCGACTGGTTCGGCTGGGCGACGCTGATGCCGTGCTACACCGTGCTCGGCCTCTCCCTGCTGTCCCTCCTGCCCTGGCTCGCCGGGGTGGTGGCCCGGGCGGAGTCGCGCTCCGCCGCGGCGCTGCTCGGACCCAGCCGGGCCGATCGGCTCCAGGAGCGGGTCGCGTACCTGGCGGGCAGCCGCACCGACCTGATCGAGGCGGTCGATGCCGAGCGCCGCCGGATCGAGCGCGACCTGCACGACGGCACCCAGCAGCGGCTGATCTCGCTGGCGGTCAACCTGGGGCTGGCCATGGCCACCCGCCCCGACCTGCCGGGCGAGGCCCGTGAGGCGCTGGCAGAAGCGCACCTGGAGGCGAAGGCGGCGATCGCCGAACTCGGCGATCTGGTACGCGGGTTGCATCCGGCGGTGCTCGAAGACCGGGGCCTGGACGCGGCGTTGTCCGGACTGGCCGCCCGAGTTCCGCTGCCGGTGCGCCTGCGGGTCGAGCTGCCGGAACGGGCGGCGCCCGCCGTGGAGTCGGTCGCGTACTTCGTGATCTCCGAGGCGCTGGCGAACGTGACCAAGCACGCCGGCGCCTCGCGGGTCGAGGTGACGGTCCGACGGGTCGGGACGGTCCTGCGGGTGAACGTCACCGACGACGGACTGGGCGGCGCCGACCCCTCCGGTGGTACGGGGTTGAGCGGGCTGGCCAAGCGGGTGGGATCCGTCGACGGCGTCTTCCGGCTCAGCAGCCCCGTCGGGGGACCGACGACCGTGACGGTGGAGCTGCCGTGCGCGCGGTGATCGCCGAGGACTCGGTGCTGTTGCGGGTCGGCCTGGTCAAGGTGCTGGAGATGGGCGGCTTCCAGGTCGTCGCGGAAGTCGGCGATGCGGAAGCGCTGTTGGCCGCCGTCGAGGAGCACCAGCCCGAACTCGCTCTGGTGGACGTCCGGATGCCGCCCACCTTCACCGACGAGGGCGTGCGGGCGGCCGCGGTGATCCGCCGCGGCCGCCCGCGCACGGCGGTGGTCCTGCTCTCGCAGTACGTGGAGGAGCGGTACGCCGCTGACCTGTTGGCGACCAACACGAGCGGAGTGGGCTACCTGCTCAAGCAACGCGTGGCCGATGTCCAGGACTTCGCAGCGGCGGTACGGCGGGTGGCCGAGGGGGGAACGGCGCTGGACCCCCAGGTCGTCGCCCAACTTCTGCTCCGCCGCGGCGACCCCCTGGCCGCCCTGACCCCGCGCGAGCGGGAGGTGCTGGCCCTGATGGCGGAGGGCCGGTCCAACGCCGGCATCGCCGAGGCGCTGACGGTCAGTGAGAGCGCGGTGGCCAAGCACATCAACAACATCTTCGCCAAACTCGACCTGCCGGTGGCCGATGCGGACCACCGCCGGGTGCTCGCCGTACTGCGCTTCCTGGGCGCGTCCAGGGACTGAATCCCGGGGGGGCACGCCTGCCGTCATCACGGCAACGGGCTCGCGACGGCCCACGCCGCACCGCGTCCCGGGGCACGGGGACGCTGACCGCGGTGGCGTTGGCGCCCCGGCTGCCGTTGGAGGCGTTGCGGCAGTTGTCCACTCCGATGCGGACTTCGACGTCGGGCCCGCTCGGGTAGGCGAACCGCACGTCCGTGACCGTGTGCGCCCAGCACGAAGGCCATCGCGGGCGGCAGCCCGGCGACGGCGACGGCCGTGAAGCCGACGGCGGCGGAGGCGAAGACCAGGCCGAAGGAGAGGAGCGTCACCGGACGCCAGAGCATGCGCAGGTCCCGCAGGAACAGCTCCTCGGCGGAGGCGTACAGCAGTGGCGGCAGGACGTCTCGGCGGGGTTCGGCACACGGTGCCCGGCAGCGACCCGGCGCAGGCGGTCCTGGCGTTCGCCCGGCAGGTCAACGCCACCCAGATCGTCATCGGCGCCACCCGCCGCAGCCGCCCCAAGGGCCTCTTCGGTCGTGGCACCGGCGAGACCATCATCGAGGGCTCCGGTGACGACATCGACGTCTACGTCGTCACCCGTGCCCAAGCCGCCCATGGCCGGTTTCTGCACCGCCGCGAGCCTGGCGAAGAGGATTGACCACGACCTTTCCGGCCAGGCCGCGCCGCCCACGGGAAACGTTTCGGCCAACCGTTGGTCTCGCCCGCGTGACGGCGCCGTCAAAGCCGCGTCAAAGTTCCGATTCACCCGTATGGAAGGCGTCAGGGAACGACGACGCGTTCCGTACGGCTGGTTTGCTGCCCTGTGCCGGTTCGTCCGCCGGTGCCGCACACACCTCCGGGTCGTGCCCTGCGGCGTCCCCCACACCCCCCACCTGGTGGAACTCATGCTCGATCTCGTGTTCGTCGGCCTCACGGTCGCCGTGTTCGCCGTCATCGCTCTGGTCGCGAAGGGAGTGGAGAAGCTGTGAGTGAGCGCAGCGAGCGAACCATCGACAGGTGCGGGTTGCGCGAAGCGCCCGCCGAGCGCAGCGAGGTGGGCGCATGAGCGCCGAGAACCTCGCAGGTCTCATCGTCGCCGTCGCACTCGTCGGCTACCTCGTCGTCGCGCTGATCTTCCCGGAGAAGTTCTGATCATGAGCTCCACTCTCGCGGGCTGGCTGCAGGCCCTGGCCCTGGTGGCCGCGCTGGTCCTGTGCTATCGGCCCCTGGGCGACTACATCGCCCGCATCCTGACCACCGCCAGGCACCTCGGAGTCGAGCGCGGCATCTACAAGGTGATCGGCGTGGACGGTGACGCCGACCAGCGCTGGCCGGTGTACCTGCGCTCGGTGCTGGCCTTCTCGGCGGTGTCCGTCCTCTTCCTCTACGGTCTGATCCGGCTGCAGGGCTACCTGCTGCTGAACCTGGGCGTCCAGCAGATGGACGGCCACCAAGCCTGGAACACCGCGATCTCGTTCGTCACCAACACCAACTGGCAGTCCTACAGCGGTGAGTCCGCGATGGGCCACTTGGTGCAGATGGCGGGCCTGGCGGTGCAGAACTTCGTCTCCGCGGCCGTCGGCATCGCCGTCGTGGCGGCGCTGATCCGGGGCTTCACCCGGAACCGGACGGACCGGCTGGGCAACTTCTGGGTCGACCTGGTCCGGATCAACCTGCGGCTGCTGCTGCCGCTGTCGGTCGTGTTCGCGCTGGTGCTGGTCGCCAACGGCGTGATCCAGAACTTCCACGGCTTCCACGAGATCACCGGCCTGGCCGGTGACGTGCAGAAGATCCCGGGCGGGCCGGTGGCCTCCCAGGAGGTCATCAAGGAGCTGGGCACCAACGGCGGCGGCTTCTTCAACGCCAACTCGGCGCACCCGTTCGAGAACCCGACCGGGTTCACGAACTGGCTGGAGATCTTCCTGATCCTGGTGATCCCGTTCGCGCTGCCGCGCACCTTCGGCAAGATGGTCGGCGACAACCGCCAGGGCTACGCGCTCGTCGCGGTGATGGGCCTGTTCTGGGTCGCCTCGGTCGCTCTGATGACCTTCTCCGAGAGTCAGCACCACGGTGCCGCGCTGCAGGCGGCCGGCGGCGCGATGGAGGGCAAGGAGCAGCGGTTCGGCATCGCGGCCAGCTCGCTGTTCGCCGCTTCGACGACGCTGACCTCGACCGGCGCGGTGGACTCCTTCCACGACTCGTTCACGCCGTTCGGCGGTGGCATCACGATCTTCAACATGATGCTGGGCGAGATCGCGCCCGGCGGTGTGGGCTCGGGCCTGTACGGCATGCTGATCCTGGCGGTCGTCGCGGTGTTCGTCGCGGGCCTGATGGTCGGCCGCACCCCCGAGTACCTGGGCAAGAAGCTCGGCGGCCGGGAGATGAAGTTCGCCTCCCTCTACATCCTCACCACGCCGATCCTGGTGCTCGTCGGCACCGGTGTGGCGATGGCGCTGCCGGGTGAGCGGGCCGGGATGCTCAACAGCGGTGCCCACGGTTTCTCCGAGGTGCTGTACGCGTTCACCTCCGCGAGCAACAACAACGGTTCGGCGTTCGCGGGCATCACCGTCAACACCGACTGGTACGACACGGCGCTGGGCCTGTGCATGGTGCTCGGCCGCTTCCTGCCGATGGTGTTCGTGCTGGCGCTGGCGGGCTCGCTCGCCCAGCAGCAGCCGGTCCCGGC
>NZ_JBSFGK010000069.1:0-42684 GCF_053596495.1 Kitasatospora sp. NPDC001683 | reverse complement strand
CCCGCCCCCCGGGGCCGGCCCCCCGCCCAGTTCTCATCGCTTCTTGGCAGGCGCTATGTGTACATTCCGCCCCGCCGCGATTGCGCGGCGGGGCGGAATGACCAGCCAGTCCACTGCAATTGAACCCTGGCCTTTTTGCTTCTGCGTAGGAAGTCGATCTGGCCGAAGCGGCGACGGGGCGATGAGGGCGAAGTGGCGCGTGGTTGGGGTGGGTTCGTGTCCCCGGACACGAGCCCACCCCAACAGGGAGACCTCGGGTGGCCGTGGGCGCCAGCGCGAGGCGCCGCGTTGGCAGGGGGCTATCCCGACGATGGTGGGGTGCAGGAGGGGTACGGGCGCTGATCCGGGCGGTCTGGAAGGCGGCGCAGGTAGCCGCGGCCGGATCTCCTCAGCCGCGTTGGAGGAGGCGGGTGGCGCCCGCGACGACGGTGGAGGCGAGCAGCCAGCCGACCACGACCAGGCCGGCGGAGATCCACTGGCTGGTCCCGCCGGGGTTCCAGGCGCCCTGGTTGAGGTCGATGATCGGCAGCAGCTGGTTGAGGGTGTAGAGCACCGCGTTCCAGTGGGGCTTCTCGTCGGCCTTGAGCGGGTCCAGCTCGTGGGTGGCGAACCAGATGCTGCCGAGTGCCCAGGCGAGCAGCAGCCACAGGCCGGCGCGGCCGGGGCGGTAGCCGTAACCGACGGTGATGTCCTGGACCCGGCCCCAGATCCGGGCGGGTAGCGGCAGGGTCTCCTGGCGGCGGCGCTGCTTGGCGTACAGCACCTCGCGGGCGTCGTCGTCGGCGCCGTCGCGGCGCAGGGCGGCGGCGAGCTGCTCGTAGGACTCCGGCTGGAACTCCACCGCGGAGCCCTCCAGCCAGGCGATCCGCTGCCGGATGGTGAACGGGCCGACCGGGCGGAGGTTCTCGTAGACGAAGCCGGTCAGCCGCAGGTGCTTGCCGAGCGGCCAGGCCTCCGGGGTGTCGACCAGGTTGCCGACCCGGGCGCGGGAGAGGGAGACGGTGCCGGTGGGCCGGATCTTGCAGGTGAAGCGGAGCTCGGGGGTGTGGATGCGGCGCAGTGAGACCTCGTCGTCACCCTCCAGGTGGAATTCTCCGGAGATCAGGCACGCGGCCTCGAAGCGGGCGTCGGAGAGCCGCACCTGGCCGAAGGCGCGGAACGGGGTGCTGGGGGCGTCGGGTGGGGGGCTCTGGCCGTAGCCGGAGCCGTAGTAGCTGCGGGAGCCGAACCAGCCGCCGTCGGCGGAGCTGGTCAGGTAGAGGGTATGGCCGACGTTGAGCCGGACGGCGTTCAGGCAGACCCGGTTCTGCGGGTCGGCGTGCAGCTGGGCGCCGCGGAGCGAGAACCGGCCGCCTATCCGGGCCGTGCGGACGCTCAACTCGCCCCGGGTCTCCAGGCGTTCGGCCTCGAAGTCCTGGTGGACGGTGATCCCGTCGGCGGACACCGCGCGGCCGTAGCGGTCGCCGCCGATGACGGCCAGGTTGAGCAGCAGGTCGGTGCCGATCTTGGCGTCGGTGAGCCGGATGCCGTCGGGGATCCGGCAGCGGGCCAGGTGGAGGTCGCCGGTGGTGGAGAGTCGGGAGGCCTCCAGGCGGGGGACCAGGCAGTCGACCATGCGCAGGGTGGTCGCCGAGGCCTCCGAGATGAGGATCTTGTGCTCGAAGCGGCAGCCGCGCAGTTCGACGTACCGGTCGATGTGGCCGCCGGCCAGGTTGAGCGCACCGGTGACGTACACGCCGCTCATCCGCAGTGAGGCGACACGCCCGGCGGTGGGCCGCGGGCCGGCCAGCAGCAGGTGGGCGAGCACCTCGGCGCTCACTGTCCGGCCGGGCCCCCAGATGGCGTCCCCGAACGGGTCGTCGACGTCGTCCCGGCCACAGCGGCGGTCGAAGACCTCGCCCTCGCGGAAGGCCTCCCAGAGCTCGCGTTCGGTGTCCGTCCAGCTTTCCGGAGCCGATTCCGCCATGATTTTCCCCGTCCCCCCGGTCGTCTCGCCTTTCGTATCACGGACTGAAATGTGCGACCACCTGTTCCGGCCACTCCTTACACTGGGTGGCGTGATCTCTCGAATCGACCTCCGCGGCTCGCTGGACGACCCGCGTGACCTGCTGCCCCGTGCCGAGTTCGACGTGGCGGCCGCCCTGGAGAAGGTGCGGCCGATCGCCGAGGACGTACGCCATCGCGGGGTCGCGGCGCTGATCGAGATCACCGAACGCTTCGACGGCGTCCGGCTGGAATCCACCCGCGTCCCGGCCGAGCAGCTGACCGCCGCCCTGGAGACGCTGGACCCGCGGGTGCGGGCCGCACTGGAGGAGTCGATCCGCCGGGCCCGGGGCGTGCACGCCGACCAGCGCCGCACCGGGCACACCACCCAGGTGGTGCCGGGCGGCACGGTCACCCAGCGCTGGGTGCCGGTCGAGCGGGTCGGCCTGTACGTGCCGGGTGGGCTGGCGGTCTACCCGTCCTCCGTGGTGATGAACGTGGTGCCGGCCCAGGAGGCAGGCGTCCAGGGCATCGCGGTCACCTCCCCGCCGCAGAAGGAGTTCGGTGGCCGGGTCCACCCGACCATCCTGGCGGCCTGCGCGCTGCTCGGCGTCGACGAGGTCTACTCCGTCGGCGGCGCCCAGGCGGTGGCGATGTTCGCCCTCGGCACCGAGGAGTGCGCGCCGGTCAACATGGTGACCGGCCCCGGCAACATCTACGTCGCCGCCGCCAAGCGGCTGTTCGCCGGCCGGATCGGCATCGACTCCGAGGCCGGCCCGACCGAGATCGCCGTCCTCGCCGACGACAGCGCGCTGCCCGGCGACGTCGCCGCCGACCTGATCAGCCAGGCCGAGCACGGCCCGACCTCCGGCTCGGTGCTGGTCACCGACTCCCCGGAGCTGGCCGACGCGGTCGAGGCCGAGCTGGCCGTGCAGGTCGCGCGGACCAAGCACAGCGAGCGGGTCGCCGAGGCGCTGGGCGGCCGGCAGTCCGGCATCATCCTGGTCGACGACCTGACCCAGGGCCTCGCCGTGGTCAACGCGTACGCGGCCGAGCACCTGGAGATCCAGACCCGCGACCCGCACGCGGTGGCGGCCCGGGTCGTCAACGCCGGCGCGATCTTCATCGGTCGCTGGACCCCGGTCTCGCTGGGCGACTACGCGGCCGGCTCCAACCACGTGCTGCCGACCGGCGGCTGCGCCTGCCACTCCTCCGGGCTGTCGGTGCAGACCTTCCTGCGCGGCGTCCAGGTCGTCGAGTACGACCGGGACGCGCTGGCCGACGTCGCCGCGCACGTGGTCACCCTGGCCGACGCCGAGGACCTCCCCGGGCACGGGGACGCGATCAAGGCTCGCTTCGACTGGACGGTTCCCGGCTCGTGACCATTCGTACGACTCGTATCGACGACCTGCCCATCCGGGACGAGCTGCGCGGCCAGTCCCCGTACGGCGCACCGCAGTTGGACGTCCCCGTCCAGTTGAACACCAACGAGAACCCGTACCCGCTGCCCGAGGAGCTGGTCGCCCGGATCGCCGAGCGCGTCGCCGAGGCCGCCCGCAACCTCAACCGCTACCCCGACCGGGACGCGGTTGAGCTGCGCGAAGGCCTCGCCGCCTACCTGACCCGCACCACCGGCTTCCCGGTCGCGCGCGAGCAGGTGTGGGCCGCCAACGGCTCCAACGAGGTCCTCCAGCAGCTGCTGCAGACCTTCGGCGGCCCCGGCCGCAGCGCCCTCGGCTTCGAGCCCTCGTACTCGATGCACGCGCTGATCTCCCGGGGCACCGGCACCGCCTGGATCTCCGGCCCGCGCAATGACGACTTCACCATCGACGTCGACGCGGCGCTCGCCGCCATCGCCGAGCACCGGCCCGACGTGGTGTTCATCTGCTCCCCGAACAACCCGACCGGGACGGCGGTGTCGACCGACACCGTGCTGCGGCTGTACGAGGCCGCGCAGGCCGCCCGGCCCAGCCTGGTGGTGGTGGACGAGGCGTACGTCGAGTTCTCGCACCGCGCCTCCCTGCTGCCGCTGATCGAGGGCCGCCCGAACCTGGTGGTCAGCCGCACCATGTCCAAGGCCTTCGGCGCCGCCGGCCTGCGCCTGGGATACCTGGCCGCCGACCCGGCCGTCGTCGACGCCGTCCAGCTGGTGCGCCTGCCGTACCACCTGTCGGCCGTCACCCAGGCCACCGCGCTGGCCTGCCTGGAGCACACCGACACCCTGCTCGGGTACGTCGGCCGGCTCAAGCAGGAGCGCGACCGGCTGGTGGACGCGCTGCGCGCGATGGGCCTGGAGGTGACCGACTCGGATGCCAACTTCGTCCAGTTCGGCCGCTTCGCCGACACCCACGCCGTCTGGCAGGCCATCCTCGACCAGGGTGTCCTGGTCCGTGACAACGGCGTCCCCGGGTGGCTGCGCGTCACCGCCGGCACGCCCGCCGAGAACGACGCCTTCCTGGACGCCGTCCGCACCGTGATCAAGGAGCTGTAACCCCGTATGTCCCGCATCGGACGCGTCGAGCGCACCACCAAGGAGACCTCCGTCCTGGTCGAGATAGACCTCGACGGCACCGGCAAGACCGACATCTCGACGGGCGTCGGGTTCTACGACCACATGCTCGACCAGCTCGGTCGCCACGGTCTGTTCGACCTCACCGTCAAGACCGACGGCGACCTGCACATCGACACCCACCACACCATCGAGGACACCGCCCTCGCGCTCGGCGCCGCCTTCAAGCAGGCGCTCGGCGACAAGGTCGGCATCTACCGCTTCGGCAACTGCACGGTGCCGCTGGACGAGTCGCTCGCCCAGGTCACCGTCGACCTCTCCGGCCGGCCCTACCTGGTGCACACCGAGCCCGAGGGCATGGCGCCGATGATCGGCAGCTACGACACCACGATGACCCGGCACATCCTGGAGTCCTTCGTCGCCCAGGCCCAGATCGCGCTGCACGTGCACGTCCCGTACGGGCGCAACGCGCACCACATCGTGGAGTGCCAGTTCAAGGCGCTGGCCCGGGCGCTGCGCTACGCCGCCGAACGCGACCCGCGCGCGGCCGGAATCCTCCCCTCGACCAAGGGTGCACTGTGAGCAAGTCCGCTGTGGCTCTGATCTTCGTCGGACTCTTCCTGTTCGGCGGGGTGATCTCGTTCTGGAAGCAGAAGCTGCCGAAGAGCGTCATGCTCGTGCTGGGGATGGGCGCGGGGATGTGCCTGGCCGCCGGCGTCATGCGCCTGTAGACCCGCCCGGACCTGTAGAGAGACTGGACACCTGAACATGGGCAAGAACGTCGTCGTCCTCGACTACGGCTCCGGCAACCTCCGCTCCGCGCAGCGCGCCCTGGAGCGGACCGGGGCGAACGTCAGGGTCAGCGCCGACTACGACACCGCGATGGCCGCGGACGGCCTGCTCGTCCCCGGCGTGGGCGCCTTCGAGGCGTGCATGCGCGGGCTGAAGTCGGTCCGCGGGGACTGGATCATCGGCCGCCGGCTCGCCGGGGGCCGCCCGGTCATGGGCATCTGCGTCGGCATGCAGATCCTCTTCGAGAAGGGCGTCGAGCACGGCGTGGAGACGGCCGGCTGCGACGAGTGGCCCGGCACCGTCGAGCCGCTGGACGCCCCGGTCGTCCCGCACATGGGCTGGAACACCGTGGACGTGCCCGAGGGCAGCCGGATGTTCGCCGGCCTGGACCCGGAGACCCGCTTCTACTTCGTGCACTCCTACGGGGTGCGGCACTGGGAGCTGGAGACCCACAGCGCGCGGATCAACCCGCCGCTGGTCACCTGGGCCACCCACGGGCAGCCGTTCGTCGCCGCCGTCGAGAACGGCCCGCTGTGGGCCACCCAGTTCCACCCCGAGAAGTCCGGCGACGCCGGCGCCGCCCTGCTGACCAACTGGGTCAACACCCTCTGACGATCTGAGAGTTGCGTACATCATGACCCGCCTCGAACTGCTCCCCGCCGTCGACGTCCGGGACGGCCAGGCCGTGCGCCTGGTCAAGGGCGCGTCCGGCACCGAGACCTCCTTCGGCGAGCCGCTGGCCGCCGCCCTCGCCTGGCAGGACGCCGGCGCAGAGTGGCTGCACCTGGTCGACCTGGACGCCGCCTTCGGCACCGGCTCCAACTACGAGCTGCTGCGCGAGGTCACCGGCCGGCTGGACATCAAGGTCGAGCTGTCCGGCGGCATCCGCGACGACGAGTCGCTCGCCCGCGCGCTCGCCACCGGCTGCACCCGGGTCAACCTCGGCACCGCCGCCCTGGAGGCCCCCGAGTGGGTCGCCAAGGCCATCGCCGAGCACGGCGACAAGATCGCCGTCGGCCTGGACGTGGTCGGCACCACCCTGCGCGGCCGCGGCTGGACCCGCGACGGCGGCCAGCTCTTCGAGGTGCTGGAGCGCCTCAACCAGGAGGGCTGCGCCCGCTACGTCGTCACCGACGTCAACCGCGACGGCACCCTGACCGGCCCCAACCTGCAGCTGCTGCGCGACGTCTGCGGCGCCACCGACCGCCCGGTCGTCGCCTCCGGCGGCGTCTCCTCGCTGGACGACCTGCGCGCCATCGCCACCCTCGTCGGTGAGGGTGTCGAGGGCGCCATCGTGGGCAAGGCACTCTACGAGCAGAAGTTCACCCTCGAAGAGGCCCTGGAGGCGGTTTCCGGATGACCGATGGTCGGATCGTACGCGGGCGGATCACCGGCTTCTCCCCCTGGGAGGAGGAGTTCGGCTACTCCCGGGCGGTCGCCGCGGGCGACCACGTGCACGTCGCCGGCTCCACCGCCTGGGTGGACGGCCGGATCGAGCACGAGGGCGACCCGTACCGGCAAACCCTCGCCGCGTTCGGCGTCGGGCTCCGGGCCCTGGCCGCGTACGGTCTGACCGCGGACGACGTGGTCCGCACCCGGATGTACATCACCCACGTCCGCGACGCCGAGGAGGTGGGCCGCGCCCACCGCGAACTCTTCGTCGTCGCACGCCCGGTGGCCACCATGGTGGTGGTCGACGGGCTGATCGACTCCCGGATGATGGTCGAGGTCGAGATCGACGCGTACCGCACCGGGCTGGCAAAGACCCTGGAAGCCCCGGAAGGCAATCAGCCGTGACCCTTGCAGTACGTGTCATCCCCTGCCTGGACGTCGACGCCGGGCGGGTGGTCAAGGGCGTCAACTTCCAGAACCTGCGCGACGCCGGCGACCCGGTCGAGATGGCCAAGCTCTACGACGCCGAGGGCGCCGACGAGCTGACCTTCCTCGACATCACGGCCTCCTCCGGCGACCGCGAGACCACCTACGACGTGGTCCGCCGCACCGCCGAGCAGGTGTTCATCCCGCTCACCGTCGGTGGCGGCATCCGGGCCGTCGAGGACGTCGACAAGCTGCTGCGGGCCGGCGCCGACAAGGTCGGCGTCAACACCGCGGCCATCGCCCGGCCCGAGCTGATCCGCGAGATCGCCCAGCGGTTCGGACGGCAGGTGCTGGTGCTGTCGGTCGACGCCCGGCGCTGCCCTCCCGGGACCGAGACCGCTTCGGGCTACGAGGTCACCACCCACGGCGGGCGCCAGGGCACCGGTCTGGACGCCGTCGAATGGGCGGGCCGCGCCGCCGAGTTGGGGGCGGGCGAGATCCTGCTCAACTCGATGGACGCGGACGGCACCAAGGACGGCTACGACCTGGAGATGATCCGCGCCGTCCGCAAGGCTGTCTCGGTGCCGGTGATCGCCTCCGGCGGGGCCGGCAAGCTCGGCGACTTCGCCCCGGCCGTCGAGGCGGGGGCGGACGCGGTGCTCGCGGCCAGCGTCTTCCACTTCGGGGACCTGCGGATCGGCGAGGTCAAGAACGCGCTGCGGGAGGCCGGGCACCCGGTCCGGTGATCTTTCAGGGTGCTTGAGGGCCCGCTGCTCGCGCAGCGGGCCCGGTTTTCTGCTCAGGACGCCTGCGGCTCTGCTCAGGACTCCTGCGGCTCGCCCTTGATCAGGGCGAAGGGGGCGCCGTTCGGGTCCGCCAGCCAGGCGATCCGGCCGACGTTCTCCACGTCCTCCGCCGGCATCAGCACCGAGCCGCCGGCCGCCGACGCCTTGCTGACCAGGGCGTCCACGTCCTCGGCGGCGAAGTACGGCGTCCAGGCGGAGGGCTGGCCCCCGCCCGTCGCCGGGGCGATGCCGCCGAAGCTCGTCTGCTGCTGGTCGCCGTCGGCCGTGGAGACCACCCGGTAGTTCATGCCCGGGCTCGGCTCGAAGTTCTGCACCCGCCAGTTGAACAGGCTGGTGTAGAAGGTGAAGGCGCCCTCCTGGTCGGAGGTGTGCAGCTCGGCCCAGACCAGGGTGTTGGGCTCGGAGACGGCGTCCAGCCCGATCGTGTTCCCGGCCTGCCAGATCGCGAACTCGGCCCCCTGCGGATCGGTGAGCGCCGCGAACCGGCCCTCCTGCATGACGTCCGTCGGCGGGACGCGGACGGTGGCCCCGGCCTGCTCGGCGGCCTTGGCGGTGGCGTCCGCGTCGGCGGTGCGGAAGTACGTCGTCCAGGCGGACCGCGCGCCCGCGTCGAGGCTGCCGAGCGCGGCAACCCGCTTGTCGCCCAGCTTCAGGAAGCCGTAACCGCCCGCGTCGGGGACCTCCTGGAAGGTCCAGCCGAAGACCTTGCCGTAGAAGTCGGCGGTGGCCCGGATGTTCGGGCTGCCCAGGTCGATCCAGCAGGGCGAGCCGATCGGGAAGTCGGTGGTGAGCATGAAGTGGTGCCCTTCGACGGAGAGTGACCGGGGCAGCTCCCTCGGGCGGCTACCCGCCCCTCCCCGGCCACCTGAGAGTCTGCACCCGGGCACTGACATCCGCATTTCTTGATTGCCGCCGGTTCCTTGATGCCTGCGGTCCTTCATGCCTGCGGTTTCTTGACGCCTGCGGTTTCTTGATTGCCGCCGGCGCCACGGTTCCGTATGGTGCTGGGCAACGCGTCGACGGAGACGAGTAGCCAGGGATCACGCGAGCAGAGAGAGCCGCCGGAAGCTGGGAAGGCGGCCTCGCGCCCCGAGGCGAAGACCCTCCTGAGCGCGGGGAGGAACGGCCACCGCCCGGTGGTCCAATGCCCCGCCGGCCGGCCCCCGTCACCGGGCCCGAACGAGGCCGCCACTGCGTTTGTGTGGCGGCGAAAGTGCGGTGGTACCGCGAGTTGCCCTTCTCGCCCGCACTCCCAAGGGATCATGACGACGTCCTCAAGGAGGACCGCAATGATCCACAGCCGCGTACCCGTCTCCGACCTGCGAGAACACGTCGGCCGTACCGTCTCCGTCCGCGGATGGGTGAACGCCCTCCGGTTGCAGCGCGCGATGCAGTTCGTCATCGTGCGGGACGGAAGCGGAATGGTACAGGTGACCCACAAGCGTGACGGCGGGCCCCTGGAGGCCCGGCTCGAAGCCCTCACCCCCGAGTCCGCCGTACGGATCACCGGCCGTGTCGTCGAGGCGGCGCAGGTCAAGCTCGGCGGCCTGGAGATCGTCCCCGAGGCGGTCGAGGTCCTGAACCCGGCCGCCACCCCGCTGCCGATCGACGACCACACGGGCCCGGAGCAGCGCCTCGACTGGCGCTTCCTGGACGTGCGTCGCCGCCCCGCCGCCCAGCTGCTGTTCGCCGTGCAGACCACCCTGGAACAGGGCCTGCGCGAGTACGCGTACGCGCAGGGCGCCACCGAGATGCACACCCCCAAACTCATGGGCACCGCCTCGGAGTCCGGCGCGGAGGTCTTCGAGCTCGGCTACTTCGGCCGCAGCGCCTACCTCGCGCAGTCACCGCAGTTCTTCAAGCAGATGGCGATCGCGGCCGGCATCGACAAGGTCTTCGAGATCGGACCGGTCTTCCGCGCCGAGCCCTCCTTCACCTCCCGGCACGCCACCGAGTTCACCGGCGTCGACGTGGAGCTCGCCTGGATCGACGGGGTCGAGGACGTGATGGCCTTCGAGGAGCGGATGCTCGCCCACGCCATCGCCAAGGTCGCCGACCGGCACGGCGCGGGCATCGCCGAGCACTTCGGCGTCCAGGTCACCGTGCCCACGACCCCCTTCCCCCGCCTCACCATGGCCGAGGCACAGGAGATCCTGCGCAAGGGCGGCTGGGACCCGGAAGGCGTCAAGGAGGACCTGGACCCGGAGGGCGAGCGCGCCGTCTCGGCCCACATCAGGGAAGCCACCGGGCACCAGTTCGTGTTCATCACCCACTACCCGGTCGGCATCCGGCCCTTCTACCACATGCGACCCGCCGACGACCCAGGCCTGACCCTGAGCTTCGACCTGCTCTGGAACGGCCTGGAAGTCACCACCGGCGCCCAGCGCGAACACCGCTACGACGTCCTGCTGCGGCAGGCCGCCGAGAAGGGCCTCAGCCCGGAGCCGATCCGGGACTACCTCAACGCCTTCCGCTACGGCTGCCCACCCCACGGCGGCCTCGGCATGGGCCTCGGCCGGATGCTGATGGTCCTCCTCGGCCTGCCCTCGATCCGCGAGGCCACCTTCCTCTTCCGCGGCCCGAACCGGCTCACGCCGTAGGCGGGTTGCGGCGGCGTCCCACGGCCCGGGCGGGGGCCGTGCCGTGGGAAGGTGGTCGGCCAGTATGGTGGCGCCGCCTTGGCTTGCCAAGGCGGCGCACAGCCCTACTTCACAGGCAGCGGCAGGGCGTGGCGGAGGGCCTCGACGGCGTCCGGGGGGCCGTCGACGGTGAGGGTGGTGTGGGCGCCGCGGCCGTAGGTGAAGAGGACGAGTTCGGCGGGTTCGCCGGTGAGGTGGACGGTGGGGGCGCCGGCGGGGCCGACGGTGATGGACTGGCCGTCGGGGCGGGAGAGGGTGAGGCGGACGGGGGAGCGGCGGCCGGCCTCGAGACGGGCGAGAAGGGGGAGTCGGCGCCAGAGGGCTTCGGCGCGGCCGGGCGGAACGGGCCGGGCGGTCCAGTCGTCGCCGGCGCGGGCGATGTCTTCGGCGTGGACGAAGTACTCGACGGTGTTGGCCGCTTCGTCGGCGCCGGGGAGGGCGAACAGGGAGTAGACGGGCGGTCCGGCGCGGAAGAGTCGGACCAGTTCCTCGTAGGGGCGTGACGCGTAGTCGTCCTGTACCCGCTTCGTCCAGCCGGCCAGGGCGCCGACCCGGATGCCGGGCGCCGCGTCGGGGCGGCGCTCGCGGATCACCAGGTGGGCGGCGAGGTCCCGGGTGGTCCACCCGGCACACAGGGTGGGGGCGTCCGGCCCCGCGGCGGTGAGGAGTTGGGCGAGGCGGTGGCGTTCGGCGAGGGCGTGGTTCGACATGGCCTCAAGCCTATGGGGGCGGCCATCAATTGATGACCTGGCCGACGCGGCTCAGCCCGGCGAGGGGCGACACGAGCAGGCTCCTCCTCAGCCTCATCCGTGTTGGACGGGAAAGGGTGAGGTTAGGGTGCTGCTCGGGGTTTTCTTCGGCGTGCCCATCGATACATCGATGGGCACGCCGAATTTCATTCTCTTGTTCTTGTCAATGATTGCGGCGTCGAGGCTACTGGTGCAGCTGCCTCGTGAGTTTGGGGCTGCCCGGTTTGGGGCCGGCGGTGAGGGTGCAGGTGTAGTCGCGCCAGCCCTGTTGGTAGTTGGTGAGGGCGGGGCCGAACTGGCGGGGGTAGTAGGACTTTCCGTCGGGCTGGTGGGCCTTGGCGGTGGCTTCGGGGTCCTTGCAGCCGTCGCGCATGGCGAGGGCGATGGGGATTTCGCCCGTGAGGTTGTCGGGGAGTTTGAGGTTGGCGATGACTTCGCCGTCGTGGGGGGTGGTGCAGGGGCGCTCCTCGGCCTTGGTGATCACCGGGCTGAGCTGAGGGTGGTCGAAGCAGGTGCCCACCGGGAAGTAGGCGTACGGGGGTTGGGGCTTGGTGGGGGTGGGCGTCGGCGTGGGGGGCGGGGTCGCGGAGGAGGAGGAAGGGGAGGGCGGGGGCGGGGCCGCGGCGGGCTTGGGGGTGTCCTCGGGCCAGAGCAGCACGGTGGCCACCACCGCGAGCAGCACGGCCAGGACGGCGACGACGGTGATCACCAGGCCCCGGGGCGGACGGGAGGCGGCGGCTTCGGGCGGCTGCTGCTCGGAGGTCATGGGCTGAGGATGGCCCAGCGGGGCCCGGCCCGGCAGGTGGTTGGCGGAACTGACCCCGTTCGGACGCCGCGGCCGGGCTGACACAATGGCCCCATGTCCACCACACCCGCCGCCCCCGGCACCACCGCCCTCGACCCGGCGATCGCCGCCCGCCTCAAGCGCACCGAGGACGGCCTGCTCCCGGCCATCGCGCAGCAGTACGACACCGGCGAGGTGCTGATGCTGGGCTGGATGGACGACGAGGCGCTGCACCGCACGCTCACCACCGGCCGCTGCACGTACTGGAGCCGCAGCCGCCGTGAGTACTGGGTGAAGGGCGACACCTCCGGTCACGTGCAGGCGGTCAAGTCGGTGGCCCTCGACTGCGACGGCGACACCCTGCTGGTCAAGGTCGACCAGACGGGCGCGGCCTGCCACACCGGCGACCGCACCTGCTTCGACGCCGACGTGCTCCCGACCGCCTGATCCCCAGCGTCTGATTCCCGCCATCCGACTCCAGAAGGTGCCGCCCCGCATGGATCTCGAAGCCTTCCGCAAGCTCGCCGTCGACACCCGGGTCATCCCCGTCACCCGCAGGCTCCTCGCGGACGGCCTCACCCCGATCGGCCTCTACCGCAGCCTCGCCGAGGAGCGGCCCGGCACCTTCCTGCTGGAGTCCGCCGAGCAGGGCACCTGGTCGCGCTACTCCTTCGTGGGCGTGCGCAGCGCCGCCGCGCTGACCACCGGCCCGGACGGCGGCGCCCGCTGGCTCGGCAGCCCGCCGGTCGGCATCCCCACCGGCGGCGACCCGCTGGAGGTGCTGCGCGCCGCCCTGGCGGCCCTGCACACCCCGCGCCGCCCCGACGACGGCCTGCCCCCGCTGACCGGCGGCCTGGTCGGCTACCTCGGGTACGACGTCGTCCGCCGGCTGGAGAAGCTGCCCGACCTCAACCCGGACGACCTCCGGCTGCCCGAGCTGACCATGCTGCTCGCCACCGACCTCGCCGTGCTCGACCACCTGGACGGCACGGTGCTGCTGATCGCCAACGCCGTCAACCACAACGACCTGGCCAGTGGCGTGGACGAGGCGTACGCGGACGCGGTGGCCCGCCTGGACGCCATGGAGGCGGGCCTGCTCAAGCCGGTCGACCCGGGGCTGGCGACCTTCACCCCGGCCGGCCCCGGCGAGGTGCACTCGCCGTTCGGCGGGGAGCCGTACCGGGCCGCGGTGGAGGAGATCAAGGAGCGGATCCGGGCCGGCGAGGCCTTCCAGGTGGTGCCCTCGCAGCGCTTCGAGGCGCCCTGCCCGGCCTCCGCGCTGGACGTCTACCGGGTGCTGCGCACCACCAACCCCAGCCCGTACATGTACCTGTTCCGCTTCCCCGGGCCGGACGGCGGCGCCGAGGGCGGCTTCGACGTGGTCGGCTCCAGCCCGGAGGCGCTGGTCAAGGTCGCCGACGGGGAGGCGATGCTGCACCCGATCGCCGGCACCCGGCACCGCGGCGCCACCCCGCACGAGGACGCCGTGCTGGCCGCCGAACTGCTCGCCGACCCCAAGGAGCGGGCCGAGCACCTGATGCTGGTCGACCTCGGCCGCAACGACCTGGGCCGGGTGTGCGAGCCGGGCAGCGTCGAGGTGGTCGACTTCATGCAGATCGAGCGCTACAGCCACGTGATGCACATCGTCTCGACGGTGACCGGCAAGGTCGCCCCGGGGCGGAGCGCCTTCGACGTGCTGACCGCCTGCTTCCCGGCCGGCACCCTCTCCGGCGCCCCCAAGCCCCGGGCGATGCGGATCATCGAGGAGCTGGAACCCACCCGGCGCGGCCTGTACGGCGGCTGCGTCGGCTACCTGGACTTCGCCGGGGACTCGGACACCGCGATCGCGATCCGCACCGCGGTGCTGCGCGACGGCACCGCGTACGTGCAGGCGGGCGCGGGCGTGGTCGCCGACTCGGACCCGCACGGCGAGGACACCGAGTGCCGCAACAAGGCGGCCGCCGTGCTGCGAGCCGTCGCCACCGCCAATACGCTGCGGAGGCCGGAACTGTCCTGAGGCGTGAGGAGGCGGCCGGGATGCCCGAGGTGCCGTACGACGAGCTGCGCTGGGGGGTCGTGTTCGACGCTGCCGTGCAGATCGGGGACGAACTCGGGGGCCGGAGGCGGGTACTGTCGCAGGTCCTGATCGACTTCCCGGCCGCGCACGGCCCGCTCGCCCCGGACCTGGCGGTGGTCGCCCCGGACGCGGTGCACAACGCCCGCGGCCGGTACGAGGCGGCCGAGGTCGAGATGGTGCTGGAGGTGGCGCACCCCGGCCGGGACCACGCGTGGGTGCGGGCCTGCGCGGAGAGCGGCGTACCGCTGTACGTGGTGGTCGACCCGGCGGCCGAGGTCTGCACCGTGCACACCGCGCCGGACTCGGGCGGCGGCTACCGCGAAGCGGAGCGGGTGCCGTTCGGCAACGACCTCTTCCTGCCGCTCGGCGATCGGACCCTGGTGCTGCAGACCGGCGGGTTTCCGACCGAGAGGCCCACCCCGGGTACGGCGTAGGGCACGGCCCGGGGGATAGTGGACGGGTGACCGACGCAGACCAGACCCCTGTCCCCACGCCCGCGGCCGGCCGCCGCACCCTCGGCGTGATGCTGCTGCTGACCGTGCTGAGCGCCGTGCTGGTGCTGACCGCGGCCGGGCGGGTCTGGGCCGAGGGCCGGGCCGGCACCCTGGACGTGTCCGTGACCGGCGGCAAGATCTCCGAACTGCCCGGCGGGCTGGCCTTGGTGGGCCTGGCCGCGGCCGTCGCGGTGTTCGCGGTGCGCGGCGTCGGCCGGCTCGCGGTCGGCACGCTGACCCTGCTGGCCGGACTGGGCGCGGCCGCCGCCTCGGTGGCTGGCGCCTCGGACACCGTCGCGCTGGACTCCGCCGCCTCGGGCAAGCTGGCGCTGGCCGGCTCGACCGCCACCGAGGTCTCGCACACCGGCTGGCCCTGGGTCGCGCTGGTGGGCGGGCTGCTGCTGGCCCTGGCCGGGCTGATCACCCTGCGCTACGGCCGCGGCTGGCCGGCCATGGGCAGCCGCTACGAGGCGCCCACCCGCAAGGCGCCGGCGAAGGCCGACACGCCTGGTGACCTGTGGAAGGCCCTGGACCGCGGCGAGGACCCGACCGCCGTCTGAGGACCCGACCGCGGCGAGGACCCGACCGCCGTATGAGACCGCACGGCCGACCAGCGGGTGTGACGCGATAGACGGGCCACCCGCTTTGGGTCGCCCGTGTGTGGCCCGGCACAATGGACCCCGTCAACCCGCCGGCGGCCCCGCAGGCCCGGCCGGGCCCCGAGAGCCTAGGAGCACCATCGATGGCAGCAGCAGCACACGGCCACACCACCGCCGCCTGGACCGGCGTCGTCATCTCCTTCGTCGGCTTCGGCATCGCAGGCGTCGCGATGATCCTGCCGTCGCCGCTGCTGGTCATCGCCGGTCTGGCGGTCGTCGTCGTGGGCGGCATCGTCGGCAAGGCGATGTCGATGGCGGGCATGGGCAGGCAGGCCAGCACCAACGTCTACAAGTCGGTCGAGGAGCAGACCGCGGCGCGCAAGGCGGCCCTCGAGGCCCGCGCGACCGTCGCCGCCTGACGACGACGGACACCCCTGGTACGGACCCCGCTCGACCGAGGAGTCGACTGCGGAACCGACCGGGGATTCGTACAACCGAACGGCGGGCGCGCCACGCCCGCCGTTTCGTCGTATCCGGGCCCGCCCGCGGGCACAATCGGGGCGTGAACGCCGCCCCCACCGCCTCCGCCCCACCGCCCGTACTGCGCCGGATGGGCCCGCCGCTGGCCGCGCTGGCGGCGGTGGCCGTCCCCGCCGGATACGTCGCGGCGGTGGACCCCAACGCCCCCGGGCACTACCCCGACTGCCCCTTCCTGACCGCCACCGGCTGGTGGTGCCCCGGCTGCGGGGGCCTGCGCTGCGTCCACGCGCTGGCCCACGGGGACCTCACCGGCGCGCTGCACGACAACGCGGTGGCCGTCCTGCTGTTCGGCGTCCTGGCGGTGCTCTGGCTGCGCTGGGCCTGGGCCGCGCTGACCCTCGGACCGCCGGTGCGGATCTCGGTCGGGGCCCGGCGCTGGGCGCTGATCGGCCTGCTGGTGCTGGTGTTCGCGGTGGTCCGCAACCTGCCCGTGGGGGCGGGGCTGGCACCGCCGGTGGTCTGAGCGGCCCCGAGCCCGGCCGCGGGCTCCCAGCCCCGCCGGAGCGCGGCACACCGCCGGTGGAGAGCCGGTGAAGCCGCAGTTGGGAGCCGTCGGACGGAGCGTCCGTTCCGCGAGACGCGTGCCGGGCGGATGCGCTGCGCGCACCCGGGTGCCGATACCATCGAAGGGCCGACGGGCCCCCGCCCGTCCGGCTCGCGCTGGCGAACCAGCAGAAATGATGGGGGCTCCTGAGTGAGTGTGCTCGACTCGATCATCGAAGGGGTCCGCGAGGACCTCGCCGAGCGGCAGGCCCGGGTCTCGCTGGACGAGCTCAAGGCGCTCGCGGCCAAGGCCCCGGAGGCCAAGGACGGCGTCGCCGCCCTCAAGGGCGACGGGGTCCGGGTGATCTGCGAGGTGAAGCGCTCCAGCCCGTCCAAGGGCGCGTTGGCCTCGATCGCCGACCCGGCCGCCCTGGCCCGCGACTACGCGGCCGGCGGTGCCGCCGCGATCAGCGTGCTGACCGAGCAGCGCCGCTTCGGCGGGTCGCTCGCCGACCTGGACGCGGTCCGCGCCGCGGTGGACACCCCGCTGCTGCGCAAGGACTTCATCGTCACCGCCTACCAGCTGTGGGAGGCCCGCGCGCACGGCGCCGACCTCGCCCTGCTGATCGTCGCCGCCCTCGAGCAGCCGGCCCTGGTGTCGCTGATCGAGCGCGCCGAGTCGATCGGCCTCACCCCGCTGGTCGAGGTGCACGACGAGGACGAGATCCAGCGCGCGGTGGACGCCGGGGCGCGGATCATCGGCGTCAACGCCCGCAACCTGAAGACCCTCGAGGTCGACCGCAGCACGTTCGAGAACGTCGTGCACGCCATCCCGGACGGCATCGTCAAGGTCGCCGAGTCCGGTGTGCGCGGCCCGCTGGACGTGATCAACTACGCCAATCTGGGGGCCGACGCGGTGCTGGTCGGCGAGTCGCTGGTGACCGGCAAGGACCCGCGGGCCGCGGTCGCCGACCTGGTCGCGGCCGGCGCCCACCCCGCCATCCGGCACAAGGACTGACCCGGACCCGATGAAGATCGCCACCCGACTCGCCCCCGGCTGCCGCCCGCGCGGCTGCCGCGCGCCCGCACGCCGGGTGCTGGGGCGCCGGGTGCGGTACGTGATCGGCTGCGAGCCGGGGCAGGTGCCGGGGCGGCGATGGCGCGTGACGCACGGCTGAACCAGCCGATCAGACGTCACCGTCATCCATCTCCGCAAGGGAAACCACCATGTCCGAGAAGGACTACCTGCCCGGCGCCCAGGTGCCGGACGCCCGCGGCTACTTCGGCGCGTACGGCGGCCGCTTCATCCCCGAGGCTCTGGTCGCCGCGGTCGAACAGGTCGCCGAGGAGTACGAGAAGGCCAAGTCAGACCCGGCCTTCGCCGCCGAGCTCGACGGGCTGCTGAAGGACTACACCGGCCGCCCGAGCCCGTTGACCGACGTCCACCGCTTCTCCGCCGAGGCGGGCGGCGCGCGCATCCTGCTCAAGCGCGAGGACCTCAACCACACCGGCTCGCACAAGATCAACAATGTGCTGGGCCAGGCCCTGCTCACCAAGCGGATGGGCAAGACCCGGATCATCGCCGAGACCGGCGCCGGCCAGCACGGCGTCGCCACCGCCACCGCCTGCGCCCTGTTCGGCTTCGACTGCACCATCTACATGGGCGAGGTCGACACCGAGCGCCAGGCGCTCAACGTCGCCCGGATGCGGATGCTCGGCGCCGAGGTGATCGCCGTCAAGTCCGGTAGCCGGACGCTCAAGGACGCCATCAACGAGGCCTTCCGCGACTGGGTCGCCAACGTCGACTCCACCCACTACCTGTTCGGGACCGTCGCCGGGCCGCACCCGTTCCCGATGATGGTCCGCGACTTCCACCGGATCATCGGTGTCGAGGCCCGGCAGCAGGTGCTCGACCGCACCGGGCGGCTGCCCGACGCGGTGGTCGCCTGCGTCGGCGGCGGCTCCAACGCGATGGGCATCTTCCACGAGTTCATCCCGGACACCGGAGTGCGGCTGATCGGCTGCGAGGCGGCCGGCGAGGGCGCCGACACCCCGAAGCACGCCGCCACCCTGACCAAGGGCGACCCGGGGGTGCTGCACGGCTCCCGGACGTACGTCCTGCAGGACGAGGACGGGCAGACCATCGAGTCGCACTCCATCTCGGCCGGCCTCGACTACCCGGGCGTCGGGCCGGAGCACGCCTGGCTGAAGGACACCGGACGGGCCGAGTACCGGCCGGTGACGGACGACGCGGCGATGCAGGCGCTGCGCCTGCTGTCCCGCACCGAGGGCATCATCCCGGCCATCGAGAGCGCCCACGCGCTCGCCGGAGCGCTGGACCTGGGCCGCGAGCTCGGGCCGGAGGCCATCATCCTGGTCTCGCTCTCCGGGCGCGGGGACAAGGACATGCACACCGCGGCCCAGTACTTCGGGCTGTACGACGAGCCGGCCGGCGGCCGGGCCGAGGGGGGCAAGTGATCATGGCTTCGAAGCTCACTGACATCCTGGCGGGCGCCAAGGCCGAGGGCCGGGCCGCGCTGATCGGCTACCTCCCGGCCGGCTTCCCCACCGTCGACGGCGGGATCCGGGCGGTCAACGCGCTGATCGAGGGCGGCTGCGACGTCGTCGAGATCGGCCTGCCGCACTCCGACCCGGTCCTGGACGGGGCCGTCATCCAGACCGCCGACGACATCGCGCTGCGCGGCGGCGTGCGGATCAAGGACGTGCTGCGCACCGTCCAGGAGGTCGCCACCGCGCACCCCGAGGCGGCGGTGCTGGTGATGACGTACTGGAACCCGGTCGACCGCTACGGTGTCGCGCGCTTCGCCGCGGACCTGGCCGCGGCGGGCGGGGCGGGCTGCATCCTGCCGGACCTGCCGGTGGAGGAGTCCGAGGAGTGGCGCAAGGCGGCGGACGCGCACGGGCTGGACACCGTGTTCGTGGTCGCCCCCAGCAGCAAGGACGCGCGGCTGGCCGAGGTCACGGCGGCGGGCAGCGGGTTCGTGTACGCGGCCGCGGTGATGGGGGTGACCGGCACCCGCTCGGCGGTCGGATCGCTGGCCGAGGACCTGGTCGCCCGGACCCGGGCCACCACGGACCTTCCGGTGTGCGTCGGACTCGGGGTCTCCAACGCGGAGCAGGCGGCGGAGGTCGCCCGGTTCGCGGACGGGGTGATCGTGGGATCGGCGTTCGTGCAGCGGATCCTCGCCGCGGGCGAGGACGAGGGCGCGGCGCTGGACGCGGTGCGGGCGCTGGCCGGTGAGCTGGCGGCCGGAGTGCGCAGGCGCTGACGCGCGGCCGATGTGACGGCCCGCCACCCCTCGACGGGGGTGGCGGGCCGTTCCGCTTCCCGGGCGCGGATCACCGCCGTCAGCCTCGGGGCGGCCCCGAACGAGTGAACAGCGGCGGCGACACGCATCAGGCGGGATTGACCGGCGTTGACTGGAGGGACGAGTGCACGGACCACGTGCACGGGGGTTGCCGAGCGAACGAAGGGGTGAGCGCCGGTGGCGGGTCTTCATCGGGCCGTGCTGCTGCGGGCGGCGGCCGCCGCGCTGGCCCTGGGGGCCGCGGTCGGCGCGCACACCGAGGTGGGGCAGGCGCTGGCCAGGCGCGGGGCCGAGCGGGCGGAGCGGGACGCGGTGGCCTGCGCCCAGGCGGCGCGCTGGGACGCGGCCGAGCGGGCCGCCCGGGCACAGCACGACGGGCACCCGGAGCTGTTCGATCCGATGCGGATGCCGGGGTGCCGGTGACGAAGGAGTGTTCGGGGAAACCGAACGTAACATCACTCGTCCGACGTAATTCCCGAATCCGGAGGAACCGCCCTCCATCCCTTACGGTTCGTCAGGGAGTGAACGAGTTTCCCGACGGGGGTTCCCTGATGGCGGGCCCGGCAGCGCAGCCCGGTGATCCCGCGCTCGAGTCGGCGGCGCGGTGGCCGGAGCCGGCCTGGAGCGCGTGGGTGGGCACGGCCGTGCGGCTCGGCCTGGCGGTGGTCTGGGGGTGGGCCGGGCTGGCCAAGACCGCCGATCCGGCGGAGGCCGCCCAGGCGGTCCGGGCGTACGAGATCCTGCCCGAGGGCCTGGTCAAGCCGATCGGCTACGGGCTGCCCTTCCTGGAGCTGGCACTCGCCCTGCTGCTGGTGATCGGGCTCGGGGTCCGGCTGGTCGCCGGGGTCTGCGCACTGCTGCTGCTCACCTTCATCACCGGGATCGCCTCGGCCTGGGCGCGCGGCATCTCGATCGACTGCGGCTGCTTCGGCGGCGGCGGGCACGTCGACGCCTCGCAGACCGAGTACCTGCAGGAGATCCTGCGCGACACCGGGTTCCTGTTGCTGGCCGGGTGGCTGCTGTGGCGGCCCCGCACCCGGCTCTCGGCCGACGGCTGGCTGGCGAGCTGACCCGTCCGGCCATTCCCGTCCCCGCACCCGACGAAGGCCCCCGACCGTGGATGTCAAGGCAATGAGCGAGAAGAACCGAGAAGGCAAGCGCACCGCCCGCGAGCGGATGCTGGAGCAGCGGGCGGCCGAACGGGCCTCCTCCCGGCGCAGGAAGAAGCTGATCGTCGGCGGGTCAGTGCTCGCGGTGATCGCCGCCGCGGCGATCACCGGCGTCCTGGTGCAGAACCAGCGCTCCAAGCCCGAGACCCCGGCCGCCGCCCCGGCCGGGACGATCGGCGACAAGAACCTGGTGATCCCGGTCGGCGCGAGCAACGCGCCCTCCGTCCTCACGGTGTACGAGGACCCCCGCTGCCCGGCCTGCGGCATCTTCGAGCGCGAGTTCTCGGCGACCATCGACCAGCTGGAGGACGCCGGGAAGATCTACACCAACGCCCACATCGTGTCGTTCATCGACCGCGCGGTGCCGGGCAAGGGCTCCAAGAACGGCGCCAACGCCCTGGCCTGCGCCCAGGACGCCGGGCACTTCCGGGACTTCCACGACGTGCTGTACCGCAACCAGCCGGACGAGACCAACGACGCCTTCGGCAACAAGGCGGTCCTGCTCAACCTGGCGAAGCAGGTGGACGGCCTGGACACGCCCGAGTTCCAGGCCTGCGTCAACGACAACAAGTACGGCGGGTGGGTGTCGTCGGTGCAGCAGGACTTCGACAAGTCCAGCTACAAGTCGACCCCGACCGTGCTGCTCAACGGCAAGCCGATCTTCCCGAAGAACGGCGACGAGGAGATCACCCCGGCCAACCTGGTGAAGTGGGTGGACGCCGCCAACCAGGGCAAGCAGCTGGGCACGGCGGGCTCGCACGGGCAGACCCCGGCGCCCACCGCCGCCGCTTCGGAGGCCAACAACCCGTCACCGACGGCCGGCTGAGCCGCCCCGCCGCCGTCGCCCCCTTCCGCCGGGAGGGGGCGGCGGCGTCCGTTGTTCGGTTTCTGTGACCCCGGGGGTGTCCGAAGCGGACGCCGGACCCTGTAGCGTCGGAACTGCCATGGATATCGCCTACATTCCCAGCCCGTCGCGGGGCGTCCTGTACCTCGGACCGATCCCGCTGCGCGCCTACGCCTTCTGCATCATCCTCGGTGTCGTCGCCGCCGTCTGGCTCGGCAGCAAGCGCTGGGTCGCCCGGGGCGGTGCCAAGCACACCGTCGGGGACATCGCCGTCTGGGCCGTGCCCTTCGGCCTGGTCGGTGGCCGGCTGTACCACGTGATCACCGACCACCAGCTGTACTTCGGCGAGGGGAAGAACCCCTGGAACGCCTTCAAGATCTGGGAGGGCGGCCTCGGGATCTGGGGCGCGGTCGCGCTGGGCGCGGTCGGCGCCTGGATCGGCTGCCGCCGCCGGGGCGTGCCGCTGCCCGCGTACGCCGACGCCATCGCGCCGGGCATCGTGCTCGCGCAGGCGATGGGCCGCTGGGGCAACTACTTCAACCAGGAGCTGTACGGGCGGGCGACCACGCTGCCGTGGGGCCTGGAGATCCACAAGACGCTGCCCGACGGCACGGTCGTGAACGGCGTCTTCCACCCGACCTTCCTGTACGAGTCGATCTGGGACGTGGCCGTCGCGCTGCTGGTGATCTGGGCGGACCGGCGCTGGAAGCTGGGGCACGGCCGGGCCTTCGCCGTGTACGTGGCCGCGTACACGGTGGGTCGTTTCTGGACCGAGTGGCTGAGGATCGACGAGGCGCACGTCTACTTCGGGCTGCGGCTCAACGACTGGACGTCGATCGTGGTGTTCATCGGCGCCGTGGTGTACTTCGTGATCGTCGGGAAGAAGCGGCCCGGGCGCGAGGACCCGGCGAGCATCGACCCCGCGGCGCACGTCGAGGCGGAGCAGGCCGAGGGGAAGGCGGCCGGGGAGAAGTCCACGGGCGAGAAGCCGAGCGAGACGGTGGACGGGGAGAAGCCGTCCCGGATCGTGGACGGGGACGCGGACCCGGAAGCGGCCCCGGAATCGGCCGTCACGGCCGCCGAGAAGACCGGCGAGGACGCCAAGAACCCCATCTGAGCAGGCACTTCCGCTGACTGAGGCTGCCCTTCGCGAGGCTTGCGAAGGGCAGCCTCAGCATCGTTCGGGAAGCCTTGTCTTGCTGGAAATGCCCAGGTCAAGCGGGCTACCGTCGGGGTGCGACGAACCTGACGAGGGGAACAGAACCGTGACTGCGAGCACCCTGGAAGCCGAGCCCGCCCAGCACCCGCGGATACCCGCGCCCGACCACCACCGGGACGTCAACGGCGGCTGGCTGCGGCCCGCGGTGTTCGGCGCGGTGGACGGCCTGGTGTCCAACTTCGCCCTGATGACCGGCGTGGTCGGCGGGGCGGTGTCCAACGGCACGGTGATCCTGACCGGGCTGGCGGGCCTGGCGGCCGGCGCCTGCTCGATGGCGGCGGGGGAGTACACCTCGGTGGCCTCGCAGCGGGAGCTGGTGCAGGCCGAGATAGAGGCCGAGCGGCTGGAGCTGAGCCGCAACCCGCACGGCGAGCTGGCCGAGCTGGCGCAGCTGTACGTCTCGCGCGGGGTGGAGCCGGAGCTCGCCCACGAGGTGGCCCGGCAGCTGTCCCGAGACCCGGAGCTGGCGCTGGAGATCCACGCCCGGGAGGAGCTGGGGATCGACCCCACCGACCTGCCGTCCCCGCTGGTCGCGGCCGGCTCGTCCTTCCTGTGCTTCGCGCTCGGCGCGCTGCTGCCGCTGCTGCCCTACCTGCTGGGGGCCACCTCGCTGCTGCCCGCGCTGGTGCTGGCCGCGCTCGGGCTGTTCGGCTGCGGCGCGGTGGTGGCCCGGGTGACGGCGCGCAGCTGGTGGTTCAGCGGGCTGCGGCAGCTGGTGCTGGGCGGGGCCGCGGCCGGGGTGACGTACCTGCTGGGGTGGCTGATCGGCGGGCACGTCGGGTAGCCGCGGCGCGGTCCCGGGTATCCACAGCACTGCATGACTATGCCGGGCAGTGCGTGACGTTTCACACATGGACGTCGCGCGCTGCCCGGCATCGTCTCATCATCCGGCGCTCGGAGCCGCGGATTCGCATCCGTCGGCCCCGGTCCTGGAATGGATTCCCAGGCGTCCGTGATCGGCTCATGTGGCGATCAGATTTCGCCCCTGTTTCAGGCCGTGGGTGGTTGGGCACAATCGTCGGGACGTGCGCTGTGGCACGTCCTCTTCCTCCAGCCCCTGACCTGCGCTCCGTCCCGCCATGTGGACGGCATATTCCGCTTCTCGGGATCCTGGGCATCATGGAAACTGCACCACCACCGCACCATCGCATCAGGGCCAACGTCGTCCCTACTTGCACCGACTTGCCGAAAGACGACGACGGGAGAGCCGATGCTGTCTGCATCCATGCACTCCGCCAACGAGCCCCAGGCCGGCGCCGCCCGCCAGCCGTACGCGCTCGTGCCGGATGCGCGACCTGCTGCTCAGGGCCTGTACGACCCGCGAAACGAGCACGACGCCTGTGGCGTCGGTTTCGTCGCCACGCTGACCGGCATCGCCGACCACACGATCGTCGAGCAGGCGCTGAACGTCCTGCGCAACCTGGAGCACCGCGGCGCCACCGGCGCCGAGCCGGACTCCGGTGACGGCGCCGGCATCCTCACCCAGATCCCGGACGCCTTCCTGCGCACCAAGGTCGAGTTCGAGCTCCCGGCCGCCGGCTCCTACGCCGTCGGCATCGCCTTCCTGCCCGACGAGGACGGCGCCGACGCCGCCGCAGTCGCGCAGATCGAGGAGATCGCGGCCCAGGAGGGACTGACCGTCCTCGGCTGGCGCGACGTGCCGGTCACCCCGGACCTGCTCGGCGCCACCGCGCGCAGCGTGATGCCGCGGTTCCGGCAGCTCTTCCTGGGCCACGGCGAGAGGGCCGGCATCGAGCTGGACCGCATCGCGTTCGTGGTCCGCAAGCGGGCCGAGCGCGAGGCCGGGGTGTACTTCCCGTCGCTGTCCGCCCGCACCATCGTCTACAAGGGCATGCTGACCACCGGCCAGCTGGAGCCCTTCTTCCCCGACCTGTCGGACCGCAGCTACGCGTCCGCCATCGGCCTGGTGCACTCGCGGTTCTCCACCAACACCTTCCCGAGCTGGCCGCTCGCCCACCCGTACCGCTTCGTCGCCCACAACGGCGAGATCAACACGGTCAAGGGCAACCGCAACTGGATGCGCGCCCGGGAGTCCCAGCTCGCCACCGACCTGATCCCGGCCAACAAGAACGGGCAGGGTCTCAGCCGGATCTTCCCGATCTGCACCCCGGACCACTCCGACTCCGCCTCCTTCGACGAGGTCCTGGAGCTGCTCCACCTCGGCGGCCGCTCGCTGCCGCACTCGGTGCTGATGATGATCCCGGAGGCGTGGGAGAACCACGCCACCATGGACCCGGCCCGCCGCGCCTTCTACCAGTACCACTCCAACCTGATGGAGCCCTGGGACGGCCCGGCCTGCGTCACCTTCACCGACGGCACCCGGATCGGCGCCGTGCTCGACCGCAACGGCCTGCGCCCGGCCCGCTACTGGGTCACCGAGGACGGCCTGGTGGTGCTCTCCTCCGAGGTCGGCGTCCTCGACATCGACCAGCAGAAGGTGGTCCAGAAGGGCCGCCTGCAGCCCGGCAAGATGTTCCTGGTCTGCCTCAACGAGAACCGGATCGTCCCGGACGAGGAGATCAAGGCCGCCCTGGCCGCCGAGCACCCCTACGAGGAGTGGGTCACCGGCGGGCAGATCCAGCTCGCCAAGCTCCCCGAGCGCGAGCACATCGCCCACACCCACGCCTCCGTCACCCGCCGCCAGCAGACCTTCGGCTACACCGAGGAGGAGCTGCGCGTCATCCTCGCCCCGATGGCCCGCACCGGCGCCGAGGCCCTCGGCTCGATGGGCACCGACTCGCCGATCGCCGCCCTGAGCGAGAAGCCGCGCCTGCTGTTCGACTACTTCGTGCAGCTCTTCGCGCAGGTCACCAACCCGCCGCTGGACGCCATCCGCGAGGAACTCGTCACCTCGCTGCTGTCCAACCTCGGCCCCGAGGGCAACCTGCTGACCGCCGAGGCCGCCTCCTGCCGCTCGGTCGGCATCACCTTCCCGGTGATCGACAACGACGAGCTCGCCAAGCTCGTCCACATCAACGCCGACGGCGACCAGCCCGGCCTCAAGGCCGTCACCCTGTCCGGCCTCTACAAGGTCGCCAGCGGCGGCGAGGGCCTGGCCGCGCGCCTCGCCGAGATAGCCGCCGAGGCCGACGCCGCGATCGCCGACGGCGCCCGGATCATCGTGCTCTCCGACCGGCACTCCGACGCCGAGCACGCCCCGATCCCCTCGCTGCTGCTCACCTCCGCCATCCACCACCACCTGATCCGCACCAAGCAGCGCACCCAGGTGTCGCTGCTGGTCGAGGCCGGCGACGTCCGCGAGGTGCACCACGTCGCCCTGCTGATCGGCTACGGCGCCGGCGCGGTCAACCCGTACCTGGCCATGGAGTCGGTCGAGGACCTCGTCGCCCAGGGGGTGTTCATCGAGGGCGTCGAGCCCGAGAAGGCGATCAAGAACCTGATCAAGGCGCTCGGCAAGGGCGTGCTCAAGGTGATGTCCAAGATGGGCATCTCCACCGTCGCCTCCTACCGCGGCGCCCAGGTCTTCGAGGCCATCGGCCTCTCCCAGGACCTGGTCGACGGCTACTTCGCCGGCACCACCACCAAGCTCGGCGGCATCGGCCTGGAGGAGATCGCCAAGGAGACCGCCGCCCGGCACGCCAAGGCCTACCCGGCCTCCGGCATCCCCGCCGCCCACCGCGCGCTGGAGATCGGCGGCGAGTACCAGTGGCGCCGCGAGGGCGAGCCGCACCTGTTCGACCCGGACACCGTCTTCCGGCTGCAGCACTCCACCCGCAACCGCCGGTACGACATCTTCAAGCAGTACACCGACCGGGTGAACGAGCAGTCCGAGCGCCTGATGACCCTGCGCGGCCTGTTCCAGCTGGACGGCCTCGGCCGGGAGCCGATCCCGGTCGACGAGGTCGAGCCGGTCTCCGAGATCGTCAAGCGCTTCTCCACCGGCGCCATGTCCTACGGCTCGATCTCCCGCGAGGCCCACGAGACCCTCGCCATCGCGATGAACCGCCTCGGCGGCAAGTCCAACACCGGCGAGGGCGGCGAGGACCCGGACCGCCTGTACGACCCCGAGCGCCGCTCGGCGATCAAGCAGGTCGCCTCCGGCCGGTTCGGCGTCACCTCCGAGTACCTGGTCAACGCCGACGACATCCAGATCAAGATGGCCCAGGGCGCCAAGCCCGGCGAGGGCGGCCAGCTGCCCGGCCACAAGGTCTACCCGTGGGTCGCCAGGACCCGGCACTCCACCCCGGGCGTCGGCCTGATCTCCCCGCCGCCGCACCACGACATCTACTCGATCGAGGACCTGGCGCAGCTGATCCACGACCTCAAGAACGCCAACCCGGCGGCCCGCATCCACGTGAAGCTGGTGTCGGAAGTCGGCGTCGGCACGGTCGCGGCGGGTGTCTCCAAGGCGCACGCCGACGTGGTCCTGGTGTCAGGGCACGACGGTGGTACCGGCGCCTCGCCGCTCACCTCGCTCAAGCACGCCGGCGGCCCCTGGGAGCTCGGCCTCGCCGAGACCCAGCAGACCCTGCTGCTCAACGGGCTGCGCGACCGCATCGTGGTCCAGACCGACGGCCAGCTGAAGACCGGCCGCGACGTCGTCATCGCCGCGCTGCTCGGCGCCGAGGAGTTCGGCTTCGCCACCGCCCCGCTGGTCGTCTCCGGCTGCATCATGATGCGCGTCTGCCACCTGGACACCTGCCCGGTCGGCGTCGCCACCCAGAACCCGGTGCTGCGCGAACGCTTCTCCGGCAAGCCCGAATTCGTGGTCAACTTCTTCGAGTTCATCGCCGAGGAGGTCCGGGAGATCCTGGCCTCGCTGGGCTTCCGCTCGATCGAGGAGGCCGTCGGCCACGCCGAGCACATCGACGCCCGGGCCGCGATCGACCACTGGAAGGCCGCCGGACTCGACCTGGCCCCGCTGTTCCACGTGCCCGAGCTGCCCGAGGGCACCGCCCGGCACCGCACCACCAGCCAGGACCACGCGCTCGACAAGGCCCTCGACAACCAGCTGATCGAGCTGGCCCAGGACGCCCTGGAGCGCGGCGAGTCGGTCCGCCTCGAGCTGCCGATCCGCAACGTCAACCGCACCGTCGGCACCATGCTCGGCCACGAGGTGACCAAGCGGTACCGCGGCGAGGGCCTGCCGGAGGGGACCATCGACGTCACCTTCACCGGCTCCGCCGGGCAGTCCTTCGGCGCCTTCGTGCCCAAGGGGATCACCCTGCGACTGGAGGGCGACGCCAACGACTACGTCGGCAAGGGCCTCTCGGGCGGCGTGATCGTCGTGCGCCCGGCGCGCGAGGCCGCGGCCATCGGCAACGACGCCCAGAACCACGTCATCGCCGGCAACACCATCGGCTACGGCGCCACCTCCGGCCGGATCCACCTGCGCGGCAAGGCCGGTGAGCGCTTCGCCGTCCGCAACTCCGGCGCCACCCTCGTCGTCGAGGGCGTCGGCGACCACGGCCTGGAGTACATGACCGGCGGCCGGGTCGTCATCCTCGGCGAGACCGGACGCAACCTCGCGGCCGGCATGTCCGGCGGCATCGCGTACGTCCTGGACCTGCGCCCCGCCAACGTCAACGACGGCATGGTGGGCATCGAGGCCCCCACCGCCGCCGACCGCGACTGGCTGCGCGAAACCGTGCAGCAGCACTACGAGGAGACCGGCTCCACCGTCGCCGCCGAGCTCCTGGCCGACTGGGGCAGCGGCGTCTCCCGCTTCTCCAAGATCATGCCGACCGACTACAAGGCAGTGCTCGCCGCCAAGGACGCCGCTGAGCGCGATGGCCTCTCCGAGGCCGAGACCACTCGCAAGATGATGGAGGCGGCACATGGCTGACCCCAAGGGCTTCCTGACCACGCCCAAGCAGCTGGCCGAGCGCCGGCCCGTGGACGTTCGCATCCGGGACTGGAACGAGGTCTACGTCGAGCGCAGCCTCCTGCCGATCATCACCAAGCAGGCCGGCCGCTGCATGGACTGCGGCATCCCGTTCTGCCACAACGGCTGCCCGCTCGGGAACCTCATCCCCGAGTGGAACGACCTCGCCTACCGCGACGACTTCACCGGCGCCATCGAGCGCCTGCACGCCACCAACAACTTCCCGGAGTTCACCGGGCGGCTGTGCCCGGCGCCCTGCGAGTCGGCCTGCGTGCTCGGCATCAACCAGGACGCGGTGACCATCAAGAACGTCGAGGTCACCATCATCGACAAGGCCTGGGACCGCGGCGGGGTCACCCCGCAGGTCCCCGAGCGGCTCTCCGGCAAGACCGTCGCCGTCGTCGGCTCCGGCCCGGCCGGCCTGGCCGCCGCCCAGCAGCTCACCCGGGCCGGACACACCGTGGTGGTGTACGAGCGCGCCGACCGCATCGGCGGCCTGCTGCGCTACGGCATCCCCGAGTTCAAGATGGAGAAGCGCCACATCAACCGCCGCATCGAGCAGATGCGCGCGGAGGGCACCCGGTTCCGCACCGGCGTGCACGTCGGCGAGGACATCACCGGGCAGCAGCTGCGCGAGCGCTTCGACGCCGTCGTCGTCGCCGCCGGCGCCACCACCGCCCGCGACCTGCCGGTGCCCGGACGCGAGCTCAAGGGCGTCCACCAGGCCATGGAGTACCTGCCGCTGGCCAACAAGGTGCAGGAGGGCGACCTCGTCGACTCGCCGATCAGCGCCAAGGGCAAGCACGTCGTCGTCATCGGCGGCGGCGACACCGGCGCCGACTGCGTCGGCACCGCCCACCGCCAGGGCGCCCTCTCGGTCACCCAGCTGGAGATCATGCCCCGCCCCGGCGAGGACCGCCCCGGGCACCAGCCCTGGCCCACCATGCCGATGACCTACAAGGTCACCTCCGCGCACGAGGAGGGCGGCGAGCGGGTCTACTCCGTCAACACCACGGGTCTGAGCGGCGACGAGGACGGCAACGTCCAGGAACTGCACCTCGTCGAGGTCGAGTTCAAGGACGGCCGGTTCGAGCCCGTGCCCGGCACCGAGCGGACCATCCCCGCCCAGCTGGTCACCCTCGCCATGGGCTTCACCGGGACGGACGTCAAGAACGGCCTGGTCGAGCAGCTGGGAGTGGACCTCGACGCGCGCGGTAACATTGCCCGCGACGGCCGGTTCGCCACCAATGTCGATGGCGTGTACGTCTGCGGAGACGCCGGCCGAGGCCAGTCGCTGATCGTCTGGGCCATCGCGGAGGGCCGCTCGGCCGCAGCCGCGGTGGACAAGTACCTGGGCGGCAAGACCCCGCTCCCCGCCCCGATCCGGCCCACCGACCGCCCGCTGGTGGTCTGACGGGCCCCGACGGTCCCCGACCGGCCCCACCCCGAACCCCCGGCGCCGCATCGCCGGGAGCTCAACCCGCTGCCCCCGCCAGCGTCGCCGGGCCAACGCGGTCTCCTGGCGTCCGCCCTCTTCCCCGACCAGTTGGAGGGCGGGCGCCGTCGCGTGCCCGTCCCCGCACCCGTTCCCGCACGTTTCCCCGCCCTTCGCGGGCGCTTCGCACGCGCTCCCAGGCGCTTCTCACGAACGCTCTCACCCGCCTCTTACCAGCGCTCCCACCTGCGCTCGAGCCCGCGCCCCGAAGGGCGGCTCCCAGCTTCCTCCCAGGCTTCGCACAGCGGCCGGAAAGCGCACCGGAACGGGCTGTTGTTCGTCGGTGCCAGGTGGCAGACTGCCGCCGACGGCCGGGGGGCTGCGCGAGTGCGGAGGTTGACTTCGATGGGCACGACTCAGGCAGGCGGAGGCGCCACCGTACGGCGCCTGCTGCTCGGCAGCCAGCTGCGCAAGCTCCGCGAGTCCAGAGGCGTCAGCCGCGAGGAGGCCGGATACTCGATCCGCGCCTCCGAATCCAAGATCAGCCGGATGGAACTCGGCCGGGTCGGCTTCAAGGAACGCGACGTCGCCGACCTGCTCACCCTCTACGGCGTCGACGCCGAACAGGAACGCGCCAACGTGCTCGGCCTCGTCCGGGAAGCCAACGCCACCTCCTGGTGGCACGACTACGGCGACGTCCTGCCCGCCTGGTTCCAGAACTACCTCGGGCTCGAGGAATCCGCCGCCGAGATCCTCAGCTACGAGGTCCAGTTCGTCCACGGGCTGCTGCAGACCGCCGACTACGCCCGCGCCGTCATCGCCGCCGGCCCCCACGGCCTCCCCGACCAGGAGATCGAACGCCGGGTCGAGGTGCGCCGCAAGCGCCAGGACCTGCTCACCGCCGACCACCCGCCCCAGCTGCTCGCCGTCCTCGACGAGGCCGCGCTGCGCCGCCCCTGGGGCGGCCCCGAGCTGATGCGCGGCCAGCTCGACACGCTGCTCGAACTCTCCGAACTGCCCAACGTGCGGCTGCAGGTGCGCCCGCTCGGCGGCGCCGCGCTGGGCGCCGAGAGCGGCGCGTTCAGCGTGCTCGGCTTCAACGAGGCCGAACTCGCCGACGTGGTCTACCTGGAGCAGTTCACCACCGCGCTCTACGTCGACAAGCCCGCCGAGGTCGCCTCCTACCGGCAGGCGATGGACGGGCTGCTCGCCGAGAGTCTCGAGCCCGGACCGACCCGCGATCTTCTGCACTCCGTACGCCAAGAGCTTTGACACATCAGTACGATGAGCCCCCATCAGGTCGGGCACGAGAGGGAACAGATGTCGTACTTCTCCGAGTTGGCGCTGCAGTTCATCGACGGCGAATGGTGCGGCGGCGGCGGCTCCTGGGACATCGTCGACGTCGACCCGTACACCGGTGACAAGCTGGCCACCATCACCGTGGCCACCGTCGCCGAGGTCGACCGGGCCTACCGGGCCGCCGAGCGCGCCCAGCGCGGCTGGGCCGCCACCAACCCGTACCAGCGCCGGCTGGTCTTCGAGCGCGCGCTGCGGCTGGTCGAGGAGCGCGAGGACGAGATCGTCCGGGCGATCACGGCCGAACTCGGCGGCACCGCGCTCAAGGCCGGCTTCGAACTGTCCCTGGTCAAGGACGTGCTGCGGGAGTGCCTGCACCTGTCGGTGGCCTCCGAGGGGCGGCTGCTGCCCTCGACCGCGCCGGGCAAGGAGAACCGCCTCCACCGGCTGCCGGTCGGCGTGGTCGGCGTGATCAGCCCGTTCAACTTCCCGCTGTTCCTGGCCCTCAAGGCCGTCGCCCCGGCGCTCGCGCTCGGCAACGGCGTGGTGCTCAAGCCGCACCAGGAGACCCCGATCGTCGGCGGCAGCCTGATCGCCAAGCTCTTCGAGGACGCCGGCCTGCCCCCCGGCCTGCTGAACGTGGTCATCACCGACATCGCGGAGATCGGCGACAGCTTCATCGAGCACCCGGTGCCCAAGGTGATCTCCTTCACCGGCTCCGACCAGGTCGGCCGGCACGTCGCCACCGTCGCCGCCGCCCACTTCAAGCGGACGGTGCTGGAACTCGGCGGCAACAGCGCGCTGATCGTGCTGGACGACGCCGACCTCGACTACGCCGTCGACGCGGCCGTGTTCAGCCGCTTCGTCCACCAGGGCCAGGTCTGCATGGCCGCCAACCGGGTGCTGGTCGACCGCAGCGTGCTCGCCGAGTTCACCGAGAAGTTCGTCGCGAAGACCGCCTCGCTGACCGTCGGCGACCCCAGGGACCCGGCCACCCACATCGGCCCGCTGATCAACGCCGTCCAGGCCGACGCGATCAAGGCCCAGGTCGACCAGGCGATCGCCGCCGGCGCCACCGCGCTGCTGCGCGGCGAGACGGTGGGAAGTCTGATGGCGCCCACCGTGCTCACCGACCTGGCCCAGGACGCGCCCATCCTGCAGCGCGAACTCTTCGGCCCGGTGGCGCTGCTGGTGCCCTTCGACGGCGAGGACGAGGCCGTCCGGATCGCCAACGACACGCCCTTCGGGCTCAGCGGCGCGGTGCACACCGCGGACCTCGAACGCGGGGTGCGGATCGCCCAGCGGATCGAGACCGGCATGGTCCACGTCAACGGCGGGACCATCGCGGACGAGCCCGGGGTGCCGTTCGGCGGGGAGAAGAACTCCGGGGTCGGACGGCTCAACGGGGAGTCCACGGTGGACGCCTTCACCACGGTGAAGTGGATCTCGGTGCAGCACGGGCGGGCGCCGTTCCCGTTCTAGAGCCGCCCGGCTACGCGGCGCGGGCCTCCCGGCGGTAGCCGCCGGGAGCCTGGCCGAACTCCCGCTTGAACGCCTTCGCGAAGGCGTACTCCGAGCCGTACCCGGTCTGCGCGGCCACCGCCGTCAGCGGCGCCTCCGACTCGCGCAGCAGCCGGGCGGCGGTGGTCATCCGCCAGCGGGTCAGGTACGCCATCGGCGGCTCGCCCACCATCGAGGTGAAGCGGCGGGCGAAGGCGGCCCGGGACAGGCCCGCCCGGTCCGCCAGGGACTCCACCGTCCACGCGGTCGCCGGGGCCTCGTGGATGGCCGTCAGGGCGGGCGCCACCGCGGCGTCGCGCAGCGCCGCCGCCCAGCCCGCGGCGGTCGCGGCGGGCTGGTCCTCGAACCAGGCCCGCAGCACGTACAGCAGCAGCGAGTCGATCAGCGCCGGGACGATCCCGACCGAGCCGATCCGCGGATTCTCCAGCTCGGCGCCCAACAGCTGGACGGCGGCGGCCAGTTCGGGATGCCGGCCGTGCCGGGTCGGCAGATGGATCAGGGCCGGCAGCTGGCGGACCATCGGATGCGGACGGCCCTGGTCCAGGTGGTAGTTGCCGCACAGCAGGCTGGTGCGGGCGCCGTCGCCGCCGAGTGTCAGGGTCCCGATCGGCGAGCCGCCGTCGACCCGGCAGGACTCGGCGCCCACCGGCGGGGTGTCCGGGTGGTCGGCCAGCACGTGGCCCCGGCCGTCCCGCAGGAAGACGACGTCCCCGGGGCTGAGCGGGACGGGCTCACCGGCCGCGGCCGGGTCGACCGGGATCAGCCAGCAGGTGCCGTACAGCACCACGTGGAAGCCGGCCCCGGCCACCGGGGGCAGCCGCAGGGCCCACGGCGCCCGGCCCTCGGTGCGCACGGACGCGGGGTGCGCCGTGCGCATCGAGGCCAGCGCCTCGGTCAGGATGTCCATCGTCCGCCCCCGGGATCGTGGCTGGTGCAACGGTCAGTCCGTGGTGAGGACGACCTTGCCCTGGACGGTACCGGAACCGACCAGGTCGTGGGCCTTCGCGGCCTCGGCGAGCGGGAACGCCGCGGCGATGTGCGGGCGGATCCGGCCCTCGTCCACCAGGGCGGCGATCGCCTCCAGCGCGGCGTAGTCGGGCTCGACCGAGACGCCCGCGAAGCGCCGTCCGGCGGCCTCGATCGCGGCGATCAGCTCCTGGTTCCAGTGCTCCATGATGCTGACCAGGGTGCCGCCCGGCTTCAGCACCTCCAGGGCGCGGGTGCCCTCGGAGGAGGAGTCGAAGACGATGTCGACGTCCCGGACGGCCTCGGTGTAGTCGGTGGTCCGGTAGTCGATCACCTCGTCGGCGCCGATCTCCTTGAGGAAGGCGTGCTTGGGCTCGCTGGCGAGGGCGATCACGTACGCGCCGCGGGCCTTGGCGATCTGCACCGCGAGGTGGCCGACGCCGCCGGCCGCACGGTGGATCAGCACCCGGTCGCCCTTCTTGACGTCGGCGAGGTCCACCAGGCCCTGCCAGGCGGTCAGCGCGGCCAGCGGCAGCGCGGCGGCCTGGACGTGGTCCAGCGAGGCGGGCTTGCGGGCCAGCTGGCGGGACGGCGCGGCCACGTACTCGGCGTAGGCGCCGGCGGCGCGCGGGAAGAACGGCATCCCGTACACCTCCTCGCCCACCCGGTAGCGGGCGCCCGGCCCCACCTCCTCGACCACCCCGGAGACGTCCCAGCCCACCGTGAACGGCGGCTCGCCCAGCAGCGGGAACGCCCCCGACCGCACCGCCACGTCCACCGGGTTCACCCCGGCGGCCTTCACCCGCACCAGCACCTCGCCGCTGAGCGGCTTCGGGCGCTCCACCTCGGCCAGCTCCATGACCTCGGGGCCGCCGAACTCCTGCTGCACGATCGCGCGCATTGTCTTCTCCCTCATACCGGTTCAACACCGGCCCCGTGTGGGGCGGTTCTCGATGTGCTCAACGGTAGGGAGATCGGGCGAGCGGATGAATATCCTCCAGTCTCGGCTGGATGTCCGATCGTCTCGCGGCGGGAGCGGATCAGGCGGGGTAGCGGACGAGGGCGTCGGTGGCGAGCTCGAAGTCGAAGGGGGCCGGGATCGGCACGCGGTCGCCGAACTTGCCGTGCCACTGCTGGTGGTAGCCGCCGTCGGAGAGATCCGAGTAGAGGGTGATGTCGCCCTCGCGCGGGTCGATCAGGAGGTAGAGCGGGATGCCCATCAGTGGGTAGTCACGGACTTTGCCGACAAGGTCGTTCTCGGGGTTCGACGGGGAGACGATCTCGACGGCGATGGCGGCCTGCTCGGCGGGGGTCGGGTTGCCGCCGAGCTCCACGGCTGAGAGCGGGAAGTAGGTCAGGTCGGGGTTGCGCAGTGTGCCTGCGGCCCGGGAGACGAGGTCGGTGTTCTCGCTCGGCATGAGGCCGGCGGGGCAGTGCGCGTCGAACTGCTCGCGGACGAACAGCAGATTGCGCTGGATGAGCAGACACGGGGTCGCCGTGATGACGATCGCATCGCCCGACACCTCGACCTTCCAGCCCTCGGGCGGGTTCAGAGTTCGGGCGTACGAGAGGAGTCGGTGGTTCAACTCGACCATGTGGAGCATGATCTCACCACCGGGGAACGGCGAGGCGCCGCCGGATCGACTGACGACCCGGCGGCGCCTCGGTGGCGTGTGACTAGAACACCGGCTGGCCGGCGCGGACCAGGCGCCAGGAGTTGGTGAAGAAGTCGGCGGGGTCGATGACGCCCTTGGCCTTGACCCAGGCGATCATGGTGTTGCGGATCTCGTCGGAGTTCGACCAGACCGCCTTGGCGGTGGCGACGTGCGGGAAGTTGCCGCCGCCGTTGGCGCGGTAGTTGTTGACCGCGAGGACGAACTGGGCGGTCGGGTCGATCGGCTTGCCCTGGAAGCTGAGGTTGACGATCCGGCTGCCCTTGGGCTGGGAGACGTCGATGTCGTAGCTCAGGCCGTAGACCGAGTCGTAGTTGTAGTCCGGGGTGTCCTCGGCGTTGGTCAAGGTGTCCTTGTTCACCGGGGCGCCCACGGCGAGCTGGTTGTAGTACTTGGCCGAGAACTCCAGGTAGTCCTTGAGCTGGGCGCCCGTCAGGATGCGGGCCTCCAGGGTGTTCTCGTAGATGTACAGGCCGGCGGCGTCGCGCAGCTTGACCTGGCCGGCCGGGATCAGCGCGGTGCGGTTGAACGGGGCGGCCTGGGCCACAACGGGCAGGTTGGCGTACTGCCCGCCCGCCAACGCGGCCTTCACTGCGTCGGCCTGGACCCTGCCGATCAGGTCGACGATCGGGGTGGCCTTGAACCGGGCGTCGGCGATCGACAGCTCGATCTTGCTGGTGCCGATGTTCTGGTTGACGTACGCCACGACCTTCTTGTGCTGGTCGAGGATGGCGTTGCTGATCTCCGGGTTCTCCGGCACGGTGTTGGAGTTCAGCACCCGGGCGGAGACCGAGGCGACCTTCCAGTGGCCGTCGGCGAACTCGACCTCGAAGTCGAAGCAGCTCAGGCGCTGGCCCCAGCACAGCGGCTCGGAGAGCACGACCGTCTTCCCGGTCTTCTTGTTGACGATGAGGCGCTGGGCGACCTCCTTGTGGGTGTGACCCACCAGCACCGCGTCGATGTCCGGGACGGTCGCGGCCATCTCGCCGGAGGCGTCCTCGGGCCAGGGGAGCTGGTCGCCGTAGGTGGTGGCCTCGTCGATGCCGGAGTGGGCGGAGACCACGATGACGTCGGCGCCGGCGGCCTTCATCCGGGGCACGTACTTGGCGGCGGTCTCGACGATGCCCGGGAAGACCATCTTGCCGGCGACGTTGGCCTTGTCCCAGATCGCGATGCCGGGGTTGGTGAGGCCGAGGATGCCGACCTTGATCGGGGTGTCCTCGTCCAGCCACACCTCCTTGATCACGTACGGCTTGAAGGCGGGCTTCTCGTTCTTCGCGTGCAGCGCGTTGGCGCCCAGCAGCGGGAACTCCAGCTGGTCCTCGAAGGCCTTCACGGTGGGGATGCCGTAGTTGAACTCGTGGTTGCCGAGCGCGGCGGCGTCGTAGCCCATGAGGTTCATGGCGACGGCCATCGGGTGGTCCGGCACGTTGTCGCCGTCGGTGGCGATCGGCTCGATCCGGGCGTAGTAGTAGGTCAGCTGGGTGCCCTGGATGATGTCGCCCGAGTCGATGAGCAGGCAGCGGTCCCAGCCCTTGTCCTCGCGGACCTGGTTGGCCAGGGTGGAGATCTTGGCGAGGCCGACCGCGTTGTGGGCCTTGTCGACGTACTCGGCGTCGGTGAAGTAGTCCCAGTTGAGCACCCGGCCGTGCAGGTCGGTGGTGCCCATCACGGTGAAGGACTGGCGGTGGGGCTTGCGCTTGTTGCCCTTGGCGGCCGCCGTGTCCGGCTCGGCGGCCGCGGCGGCGGGGGCGGCGGCGACGACGGCTCCGCCGGCCAGGGCGGCGCCGGCGGCGGTGGCTGCGGACCGGGTGACGAAGTCACGGCGGTTCAGGGACATGAACGACTCTCCCGAGTGGGAACGACGGCGAATGGACCGTCAACTTGTGTACGTACGAAGTGCGTGGCGCGCCCGCGGATGCGGTGACGCGCGTAGAGGGACGCGCGTAGAAGTGTGCCGTGCGGGCCGGGCCGCTGGATAGCCCTCGGACGTTTCCAACAGGTGAGATCTTGGCGACTCGTTCGTGACCGGGATGGGCGGGGGAGGGGGTGGTATGGGGCGGGACGGGCGATTTCCGGCCACTCCGAAGATCGCTCAGAGCTCGGCCGAGAGCTGCTTCACCTCGCGGCCCAACTCCGCAGCAGGGTCCGGCGCGTCCGGGCCCGCCCACGGCAGCCAGGTCCGGGCCCGCAGGTAGCCGTCCACCGCGACCGGCAGGCCGTGCCGCACGATCGGGTCGGCCGCCGGACCGGGCCCGGTCTCGCGCAACGCCGCCAGCAGGGCGTCCACCCCGGCCGAGGCGGGCAACGGGACGGACTCCAGGTAGGCGGCGAGCACCTCCAGTTCGGGGTCGGTCGGCGGAGACGGAGGCGGAGGCGGCGGGGGCGGGGGCGGAGGCGGCGGCGGGGCCGGCGCCAGCAGCGCGCCGGCGCCGTACAGCCCCGCCACCACCGCCGGCCACCAACCCCCGCCCAGCCCCACGAAGTGCAGCCCCAGCCCGACGGCGCCGCCCCCGCAGCCGACCAGGTTCCGGGTCGACTCCAGGTAGCGCAGCACCCGCCGGCCGTACCCGTCACTGGTAGCCACGGATCTCCTCGAACACCCCGTCCAGCGAACCGCTGCCGTCGAACAGCTTGCCGCCGCTCACGTCCGCGATCCCCTGCAGCTGACCCACCGCCGCCTCGCCGAACTTGATCGGGAACACCGGGATCGCCTTCTCGGCGGCCGGCAGCGCGTCGTGGAAGCGCCGGAAGTCGCCGTCGGTCGCGCCCTGGTTGCTCTCCCCGTCCGTCATCAGCACGATCGAGGTGAACCGGTCGTCGCCCGACGCCCTCTGCTGCTCCTCGATCACCCGGTACGCCTGCTCCAACGAGTCGTACAGCGCCGTGCCGCCCTCCGCCCGCAGCGACCGCACGTCGGCGTCGATCGACGCCAGCTCCGCCTCCGGGCCCGGCCGGCCGCCCGAGGGCGGCACCACGTGCGTCCTCGTCCACTTCACCTGCGAGGCGAAGGAGATCAGCGTCACCTCCTCACGGTCCCGGAACCGGCGCACCCCGCGGGTGTCGTCCGTACCCGTCAGCCGGCCCAGCGCCGCCTTCAACGCGTCCAGCCGCGCGCCCTCCATCGAACCCGAGGTGTCCAGCACGTACACCGTCCTCGACGGGCGGCGCAGCTCGTTCTGGTACGAGGCCAACAGGCCGTCCGCCACCGCCCGCGTCCCCGGGAACGGCAGTTCACGACGACGGTCCGTGGGCAGCCCCGCCGCCGGGGACGCACCCGCCGTCACCGGGCGGCGCAGCGTCAGCTCCGAGATGCGCTTCTGCACGTCCTCCTTCAGCAGGTAGCCGGTCAGCCGCTGGAAGGAGTCGCGCTCGCCCTGCCCCGAGGAGGACAGCAGCGACAGCGGGTAGTCCGCCGAGACCACGCCGTCCACCGGGCGCACCACCGTCAGCCGCTGCTCCGGCGGCAGGGTCCGGTTCATCGACAGCAGCACCGACTCGTAGTTCACCAGCGCGCCGACCCTGCCCGGCTCTGCCCGCGCGTACGCCTGCGCCAGCCAGCCCGAGGAACCGGAGGTCAGCTTCTGGCCGGTGAAGAACTGCTTCAGCTGCGGCGTCGCCTTCTGCACGTCCGCCTCGGTCAGCGCCGCCCCCGCCCCGGAGAACGCCGAGGCCACCGCGACCAGCGCGGAGAAGCCCGAGTTGGAGCGCGAAGGATCGGACATCCCGTACGACAGCCTCCCGGCCGCGGCCGCGTCCCCGATCTGCGCCCAGGTGACCTTCGAACCGTCGCCCCAGCCGAGGTCGCCGAGGACCGAGGAACGCACCCCGACGGCCACCGGGGAGACCATCACCGGGGTCTCCGACAGCACCTTGGACCGTCCGGTCGGATCCAGGCGCAGGTACTGGTCGGACGGGAACCAGACCGCGTCGTACTTGCCGTCCGCCCGGCCCGAGGAGACCGTGTCCGCGCCGTCCAGGGTGCCGGTGAAGGCCAGCTGCACCGTCACCCCGGTCGCCTTGCGGGCGTCGTCCAGGACCGGCTGCAGGTCCTGCAGTTCACTGCCGGCCAGGACGCGCAGCACCCCGGGGCGCGCGGTCTCGGCGAGCGAGTCGGACGGGTTCGGGTGCGGCGCGGGGGCGGACGAGGAGGAGGTGCAGGCGGTCGCCGCGGCGAGCACCGCGGCCAGCACCGCGGTCAGCCGACTGCGACGGGTGGTCGGGACGTTCACTTCGGGCTCCCCTTGGCCGCCGCGGTCAGTTTGAGCAGGTTGTCCAGGGACGGCACGGGCGACTGCTTGACCTTCGCCGCGTTCAGGTCCTGGGCGAAGGCCGGCTGCTTGCTGCCCTTCACCAGTTCGGCGAAGGCACCCGGGCGGGCCTGCGGGCGGAAACCGAACCTGGCCTCCAGGGCACGCAGCGCGTCGTCGTCCTGAAGCAGGGCGGCCAGCTTCCTGCCGTTCTCGGTGCGGGCGATGATGGTGTGGTCGGAGTAGACCGTGGTGTCCGGGTACATCACCACCGTGTCGCCGGCCGACTGGCCCTGCGCCGTCAGCGCGGCGACCTGGGACTCGTACCCGAACAACAGCGGATTGCCGACTCCCGCCTGGAAGTCCCGGAACGGCTCGTCGCTGCTGCTCTTCTGGCCGCCCTGCATCGCGGTCGCCTGGTGCAGCACGGGCCGGGCGGCTTCGATGCCCGCGTCGTCCGACACCACTTGGTGGTTGTTCAGGACGTACGACAGCAGGGCGACGTACAGCGCACCGGAGGAGGAACTCTCCGGATCAGTCGTGGTGATGTAGATCGGCCCGGCCAGGTCGCCGTGGCCCTCGGTGTTCGTCAGGTCCTGCCACCTGCGGTTCGCCTTCAGGTCGTTGACGTACTCGTCCATCTTGAACGTCCAGACGCCCGAATCGTCCTGTGCCGCCAGCTTGTTGTCCCGGAGGATCTGCGCGACCGGCGCGTGCGCCACCAACACCAGCGGCGAGTAGAACGGCACCAGCGGGGAGTCCTGCTGCCCCCAGTTGCGCTGGATCTCGCGGGCCGGCGCGGTGCTCGCCGGGAAGGCGAAGTCCAGCCCGGAGTTGCTCTTCGCCTGCTCGCTCATCGTCCAGGAACCGGTCGAATCGGCGTGCACCTCCAAGCCCTGCCGCGCCAACTCGGCCTTCACCTCGGGGCTTTCGAAGAACGCCCGCTTCTCCGAACCGATCAGCCCGGTGACCGTGACCGTCTTCCGCGGTTCCGGACCGTCGTCCGGGACCAGTGCGTACGTCACCCCGCCCAGCAGGGCCAGGGCGGCGAGCACCCCCAGAGCGCGTCTCATGCCGAGCGCCTCCCCCTCGTCGCTCCCACCCCCGGGCGCGGTCACCCGGGGGTGACGAGCGTCCCGCCGGGCGGGGAGCACGGCCGGAAGAGACGGTGAACCAGGGGTGAACACCGCTTCACGGAATCGCATCGGCCGGAGGGTCGGGGGCGGCCTCGGTTCGGCTGTCGCACACCGGTCCGAGGATGTGTCAGATTGTTCAACTCGCCTTACCCCAAAGGTCATCCAGCAGTCCGGACCCACGTCGAGGTTACGCGCCGGTAATGCCTACCCTCAGCAGTATGCGCCGAGCAAAAATCGTCTGCACCCTCGGGCCGGCCACCGACTCGTACGACCAGATCAAAACCCTGGTCGACGCCGGGATGGACATCGCCCGACTCAACCTCAGCCACGGCTCCCACGCCGAACACGAGGAACGCTACCGTCGCGTCCGCAAGGCCGCCGACGAAACCGGCCGGAGCGTCGGCGTCCTCGCCGACCTTCAAGGCCCGAAGATCCGGCTCGACACCTTCGCCCACGGACCCGTACTTCTCGAACGCGGCGACGAGTTCACCATCTCCACCGACAACGGCGTCGTGGGGGGCAACACCATCTGCGGCACCACCTACGCCGGCCTCGCCGGCGACGTCGGCCGCGGTGAACGCATCCTCGTCGACGACGGACGGGTCACCCTGGAAGTCCTCGACGTCGACGGACCACGCGTGCGATGCCTCGTCATCGAAGGCGGACTCGTCTCCGACCACAAAGGCCTCAACCTCCCCGGCGTCGCCGTCTCCGTCCCCGCACTCAGCGACAAGGACGTCGCCGACCTGCGATGGGCGCTGCGCACCGGGGCCGACCTGATCGCGCTCTCCTTCGTCCGCAGCGGCCGCGACATCGAGGACGTCCACCGGGTGATGGCCGAGGAAGGGCGGCGCGTCCCGGTCATCGCCAAGATCGAGAAGCCGCAGGCGGTCGAGAACCTGGACTCCATCGTGGACGCCTTCGACGGCATCATGGTGGCCCGCGGGGACCTGGGCGTGGAGATGCCCCTCGAACAGGTCCCGCTCGTCCAGAAGCGCGCCATCAAGCTCGCGAAGCGCAACGCCAAGCCGGTCATCGTCGCCACCCAGATGCTCGACTCGATGATCAACGCCTCCCGGCCCACCCGCGCGGAGGCCTCCGACGTCGCCAACGCGGTGCTGGACGGGACGGACGCGGTGATGCTCTCCGGGGAGACCTCCGTCGGCAAGTACCCCGTCGAGACGGTCAGGACGATGGGCCGGATCATCGAAGCCGCCGAGAACGACATCCTGGCCGCCGGCCTGCCCCCGCTGACCACCGGCAGCAAGCCGCGGACCCAGGGCGGCGCCGTCGCCCGCGCGGCCGCCGAGATCGGCGACTTCCTGCACGCCAAGTACCTCATCGCCTTCACCCAGTCCGGCGACACCGCCCGCCGGCTCACCCGCTACCGCTCGCCGATCCCCGTGCTCGCCTTCACGTACGAGCCCGCCGTACGCAGCCAACTCGCCCTCACCTGGGGCGTGGAGACCTTCCTCGGCCCCTTCGCCCCGACGACCGACCAGATGGTCGAACAGGTCGACGCGGCGCTGTTGTCGCTGGGCCGCTGCCAGAAGGGCGACATCGTCATCATCACGGCGGGCTCCCCGCCTGGTTTGGCCGGCTCCACCAACCTCGTCCGCGTCCACCACGTGGGGACGTTGGACGTCTGAGCTGTCTGTCGGCGGCGCGGCCCTTCCGGTGGAAGTAGGTGCGCAGCCCGGTTCCCTC